>NZ_QFRV01000035.1:0-46206 GCF_004136805.1 Enterobacter cloacae complex sp. GF14B | reverse complement strand
GTAAGCCGGTGCATTAATCCGGTGGTTACAGAAGTATTCGGTGGAGCGGTAGTTCAGTCGGTTAGAATACCTGCCTGTCACGCAGGGGGTCGCGGGTTCGAGTCCCGTCCGTTCCGCCACTTATTAAAAGCCCTGAGCTAACGCTCAGGGCTTTTTTCTTATCTGTCATTTGATTGTTGCGAAATTAGCAAAAATCCTCTGCGTTTTACGATCTTTTTCGTCATAACAACTACAGCGATAATCTTCCTCAGTTTACGAACATAACGATTGAGGAATCATATGACTATCCCTGCACTGGGTCTGGGCACTTTTCGCCTGAAAGACGATGTTGTTATTGCATCTGTTAAAACCGCACTCGAGTTGGGCTATCGTGCTATTGATACGGCGCAGATTTATGATAACGAAGCTGCCGTAGGCCAGGCCATCGAAGAGAGTGGCGTACCGCGCGACGAACTTTTCGTCACCACTAAAATCTGGATTGAGAATCTCAGCAAACACAAGCTGATCCCAAGCCTGAAGGAAAGTCTGAAAAAGCTGCGTACTGACTATGTTGATCTGACGCTGATCCACTGGCCATCTCCTGATGATGCCGTCTCTGTGGAAGAGTTTATGCAGGCGCTGCTGGAAGCAAAAGAGCAAGGCTTAACGCGTGAAATTGGCATCTCTAACTTCACCATCCCGTTGATGGAAAGGGCCATCGCCGCAGTGGGTAAAGAGAATATTGCTACCAACCAAATTGAACTCTCTCCTTACCTGCAAAACCGCAAAGTCGTGGACTGGGCGAAACAGCATAGTATTCACATCACCTCGTACATGACGCTGGCATATGGTAAGGCGCTGAAAGATGAAGTGATTGCGCGCATCGCTGAGAAACACAATGCGACAGCCGCACAGGTGATCCTGGCATGGGCGATGGGTGAGGGCTATGCCGTGATCCCGTCTTCAACCAAACGTGAAAACCTGGCAAGTAACCTGTTAGCGCGGGATCTCCAGCTTGATGATGAAGATAAAAACGCGATCGCTGCACTGGAATGCAACGATCGTCTTGTCAGCCCGGAAGGGTTAGCACCAGACTGGGATTAATAAAAACCCTCCCTCTGTACCTTTAAACCCTCACACAGCTCCTCCGGGAGCTGTTTTTATATGTTCGCTAAGGAAGTCGATAAAAGCGCGTATGCGCGTACTTACCGCTCTGTCACTGTAATACACTGCGCTAAAAGGCATCTCTACAGGTAAGCGTTTGTCAGCCATCAGTTCTACAAGCTGACCCGCAGCTATTTCCTTATCAATCATATAGTCTGATAAACAGGCGATCCCATTTCCTTCAAGACAAAGCTGTTTCAGCGTTTCTCCGCTATTAGACGAAAGTCCGCAGGTGATCTCATGAAGTTGTCCGTCATGACAGGCTACGGGCCAGGTGTTCAGCGAGACAGGTTCCGTAAAGCCCAGGCACAGGTGCTGCTTCAGCTCCTCAACGGTCTCCGGTTTGCCATGCTCTGCAATATATTGCGGTGACGCGATAATTTTGCGATAGCTGGTGAACAGAGGGCGAGCGCGTAAACTTGAATCCGTCAGGGTTCCCGCGCGGATCGCCACATCAACTTTACGCTCAATCAGGTTAATAAACGTCTCGGAGGAGACCAGGGACAGAGTCATCTCCGGATAACGCTCCCGGAATGGCTTGATTAACGGCATCAGAAAATGAAGCACAACCGGCGTCGCCGCATCAATGCGCAGCAATCCGCGCGGGGTGCTGCGCGATTCCATTATTTCCGTTTCTGCCGCCGCCATCTCCTGCAAAACGGACTGCACGCGTCGAAAATAACGTTCACCTTCTTCCGTCAGGCTGAGCTGCCGCGTTGTCCTATTAAGCAGACTCACTCCGAGCTTCATCTCCAGCTTTTTCACCGAGCGGCTGATGGCGGAGTTCGCCTGCCCGAGCTGTTCGGCCGCACGGCTGAAGCTGCCGCTTTCAACAACGGCAACGAAGATAGTCAGTTCTTCCGATGTGGCTTTCATTATTGCATCATCCGCAAAATTCTATTGAGATTCTAACCATTTTTGTTATTTAAACACTGGCGCATACTGCCTGTCATCATAATCCTGAAGAGACGGAGTATTTATGCCACTGGCGCTTCTTGCCCTGACGATCAGTGCCTTCGCAATTGGCACGACCGAATTTGTTATTGTAGGACTTGTTCCCACCATTGCTGAACAACTCGCCATTTCGCTGCCTTCTGCCGGGCTGCTGGTATCTATTTACGCGTTAGGCGTCGCTGTTGGGGCGCCTGTGCTGACCGCATTGACTGGGCGCTTTGCGCGTAAAAAACTGTTAGTTGCCCTGATGGTGCTCTTCACCGCCGGCAATATTCTGGCGTGGCAGGCTCCGGACTACACCACGCTGGTCATTGCCCGTTTGCTGACTGGCCTCGCGCACGGTGTCTTTTTCTCCATCGGTTCCACGATTGCAACCAGCCTGGTGCCAAAAGAGAAAGCGGCGTCAGCCATTGCGATTTTGTTTGGCGGCTTAACCGTTGCGCTGGTCACCGGCGTGCCGTTAGGAACGTTTATTGGGCAACATTTTGGCTGGCGAGAAACCTTCCTCGCGGTATCGCTGTTGGGCGTGATTGCTCTGGTAGCCAGCCTGCTGCTGGTACCCTCCAGTATTCCGGGGCGCGCGAGCGCCAGCCTGAGCGATCAGGTTAAGGTTCTCACACACCCGCGCCTGCTGCTGATCTATGCCGTTACGGCTCTGGGTTATGGAGGTGTGTTCACTGCGTTCACCTTCCTTGCACCGATGATGCAGGAGCTGGCTGGTTTTTCTCCGGGCGCAGTGAGCTGGATTTTACTGGGCTACGGTATCTCCGTCGCAATCGGCAATATCTGGGGCGGCAAGCTTGCAGATAAGCATGGTGCGGTACCGGCGCTAAAATTCATTTTCGCCGCGCTGGTTGTCCTGCTGATGATTTTCCAGTTCACCGCGTCGATACAATACGCCGCGCTGGTAACCGTGTTGGTTATGGGAATATTCGCGTTTGGTAACGTACCGGGATTGCAGGTCTATGTTGTACAGAAAGCCGAACGCTATACGCCCAATGCGGTGGATGTCGCATCCGGCCTGAATATCGCCGCATTCAATATCGGCATCGCACTCGGATCGGTTATCGGCGGGCAGACGGTTGAACACGTTGGATTAACCCAAACGCCATGGATTGGTGCGGTAATTGTGCTTGTCGCTTTCCTCCTTATTGGTCTGAGTGGACGGCTTGATAAACCCGCTCGTGTCGCGCTTGGGTAAGTATCAGTAAGTGCTTGCTTACAAAACTGGAAAGCGGTTTCTCAGTAATTGCGTTGAAAGTGTGACCTAAAATCCCTATAACATTAGAACCAGTCCGTTTTCCGGGCTGGTTCATGTTACAGAGGCCGTTTCCAAAAGTGCGAAAAAATACCTATGCCATGCGTTATGTTGCCGGAATGCCCGCGGAGAGGATCTTGCCTCCGGGGTCGTTTGCGAGCCTGGGTCAGGCATTACCAGCGGGTACGCCATTAAGCAGTGACGAAAAAATTCGCGTACTGGTGTGGAACATCTTTAAACAACAGCGTGCGGAGTGGTTATCCGTACTTCAAAATTTTGGTAAAGATGCGCATCTGGTTCTGTTACAGGAGGCGCAAACCACGCCTGAGCTGGTCAGGTTTGCAACGACAAACTATCTTGCAGCCGATCAGGTGCCTGCCTTTGTTCTGCCACAGCATCCTTCTGGGGTGATGACCCTTTCAGCCGCACATCCGGTCTATTGCTGCCCGCTGCGTGAACGTGAGCCGATCCTGCGTCTGGCAAAATCGGCGCTGGTCACAGTCTATCCGTTGCCCGACACCCGTCTGCTGATGGTGGTAAACATTCATGCGGTGAACTTCAGCCTCGGTGTTGATGTGTACAGTAAGCAGTTACTTCCCATTGGCGATCAGATTGCTCATCACAGTGGGCCGATCATTATGGCAGGGGACTTCAATGCCTGGAGCCGTCCGCGTATGAACGCGTTGTACCGCTTCGCGCGTGAAATGTCGCTGCGTGAAGTTCGTTTTAACGATGACCAGCGCAAGAAAGCGTTTGGTCGTCCTCTCGATTTTGTCTTCTATCGGGGTTTAAGCGTGCACGACGCCTCCGTTCTGGTGACGCGCGCCTCCGATCATAATCCTCTACTAGTTGAATTCAGTCCCGGCAAACCTGATAAATAATGGTGCGTCAGGTCTGCCGTGGGGCAGGCCTGTGCGGGTGCTGCCCTTTATTTTTTAACCCATAAAAGGACAGCAACATGACAACAACACACTCCCATCATGACAACGTCGAAAAACAGTTTGGTTCGCAGGCAAGTGCCTACCTGAGCAGCGCCGTGCACGCCTCTGGCCGCGACCTGGTGCGTCTCGGCGAGCGGCTCGCCGCGTTTCCTGACGCGCACGTGCTGGACTTAGGCTGCGGGGCAGGGCATGCCAGTTTTACCGCCGCAGAGCAGGTTGCTCAGGTGACGGCGTATGACTTATCGAGCCAGATGCTCGATGTGGTCGCTGAAGCGGCGAAAGCGAAAGGACTGAATAACGTCACGACGCGCCAGGGCTACGCTGAATCATTACCCTTTGAGGATGCATCGTTTGAGGTTGTGATTAGCCGTTACTCTGCACACCACTGGCATGATGTGGGGCAGGCATTACGGGAAGTGAAACGCGTACTCAAACCGGGCGGAATCTTCATCATCATGGACGTGATGTCTCCCGGACATCCGGTACGAAATATCTGGCTCCAGACGGTTGAAGCGCTGCGTGATACCTCGCACGTGCAAAACTACTCCAGTGGAGAGTGGCTTACGTTTATCACCGAAGCCGGCTTGATTTCACGCTCATTGATAACCGACCGTTTGCCGCTGGAGTTTGCGTCATGGATTGCGCGGATGCGCACCCCCGAGGCATTAACTCAGGCGATCCGATTGTACCAGGAGAGCGCCTCTGCTGATGTGAAGGCGTACTTTGAGCTGCATGACGATGGTTCGTTTACTAGCGACACCATTATGGCTGAAGCGCAAAAAGCAGGATAAACAAAAAAGGCACCGAGGGGAATCGGTGCCTTTTTAACAAGCGAACGTACTATCAGGAATCTGGCGTAGCGCTGTTTTTCACAAACAACGTCAGCTGGTCGCCAGGTTGCAGGTTGTCAGTATCGTTGTTCCAGCGCATCACATCTTTGATGTTTACGCCGTGACGCTTAGCAATACTGGACAGCGAGTCGCCTTTACGTACGCGATAGGTAATGCTATCGCTGTTTTTAGCGAGACGCTGTGCGCTGCTACCTGCACCTACGTTCAGCGTTTGACCCACTTTCAGACCAGATCCGCGCAGATTATTCCACTGCTGGAGATCTTTCGCATTCACGCCAAGACGTGATGCAATACCTGAAAGCGTATCACCTGAACGCACCTTATAGCTGCGGCTGCTTACAGGCGACGTATCAGCGATCAGCGTGGACTGAACGGCTGCGATTTCACCCGAAGCTAAAGACTCTCGTAACTGTTCCGCATGTTTCTGCGGAACCATCACATAGCGTGGGCCACTAGCACCCAGCGTGGAGCCTTTAACACCTGCATTAAAGGTTTTAAGCTTACTTACCGACATACCCGTCATATCGGCAACCTGTTGAATATCAACCGGGCTGCTGAGGCGGACACGCGCCAGTGCACGACTTTCGTCTGGTGTTGGCAGTTGTACACCGTAACGTTTGCTGTTCTTGAGAATGTCACTCAGTGCCAGCATTTTCGGTACGTAAATCTTTGTTTCCTGTGGCAGTGAGAGCGACCAGAAGTCTGTGGATTTTCCACGCGCTTTATTCGCTTTCATTGCCTTCAGTACACGACCTTCACCACTGTTATACGCCGCGACAGTCAATAACCAGTCGCCGTCAAACATCTTGTTCAGACGTTGCATCATGTCGAGAGCGGCTGTCGTTGAAGCGACAACATCACGACGCGCATCGTAGTTGCGGGTCTGCTTTAAACCATAATTTCGCCCTGTGCTCGGAATGATCTGCCAGATGCCTGCTGCATTGGCGCCAGACGTCGCGTGCGGGTCAAAAGCGCTCTCCACTATGGGTAGTAGTACCAGTTCCATAGGCATGTTACGTTTCTTAACTTGCCCGGCTATCCAGTACATATACGGCTCTGCCCGTAATGTTACATCGTGGAGATAGCTCTTATTTCTCAAATACTTCTGTTTCTGTTCGCGAATCCGGCTGTTTTCCGGAATTCCCATCTTTAGCTCGTCGCCAATAGAGGCCCACAAGTCTTGTTCCTGCGCGAAGGATGTCCCATCGTCCAACCATCGCGCCTGACTCGTAAACTTCCCTGCTTCCCCTTGACCAGCCGCAGAAAGGCTCTGTGCGTGCTGTTGTACGTTGCTGCCGTTTTGTGACTGGCAACCTACAAGCAGGACAGAGGCGAGTAATATCGCTTTTGCCTTCATGTGTGTGTCAATAGTTGCTTAAAAGACGAGCGATGATAACGGCGAAATTTTGAAAAGGCAACCCGCAATTATCTGAAGTTATCTTTCTTTGACCTTAACCATGCAAATCGCGCTTCAGGTTGTAACAAATTTGTTTCTTGATTAATTTTATTAATTAAATCAACATCATCAGTTCTTAAAAATAAATTAATTTGTCGTTCATTTTTCAGAATTACGGGGAGTGTTTTTTGGTTTTTTGCACGTAACTCCTTCACTTTCAGGTAATAATCCTGAATCGCCCGATCCTCAGGCAGCATGCTTGCAGCAAACTTCATATTCCCTAATGTATACTCATGTGCGCAACAAATTACGGTGTCGGCTGGAAGCGCATTAATTTTTTGTAAAGATTGATACATCTGTTCTGGCGTGCCTTCAAACAGCCTTCCACAGCCGCCAGAAAACAGCGTGTCGCCACAAAACAGATAAGGTTTGCTGTAGAAACAGAGATGACCGGAAGTGTGACCTGGCGTAGCAAATACGGAAAACTCCCACCCGAGGATGAGGATACTTTCGCCTTCTTCGACAACTTGCGTCGTACCCTTATCCTGTGTCTCTGCCGGTCCGTAGACGGGAAGATGAGGATAGCGCGCAAGGAGATCGGGAACACCGCCGACATGATCGTGATGGTGATGGGTAAGTAGGATCGCTTCAGGCTGCCAGCCGTTTTCTTTTATCGCGTGCAGGATCGGTGCGGATTCGCCTGGATCAACAATGATGCATCTGCGATCGTCGTCGACTAAAACCCAGATGTAATTGTCCTGAAAGGCGGAAATACTGATAAGATTCATGCATTACCTCTTATAGCGTGGCGGGTGTTTTGATGAAACCGGCAAGGATACCTCAGACTGTCGCACCACCGGAACGTTGGGCAGAGTTGCCCTGGGGTGAATATTATCGCGAGGCCTTAGAACTTCAGCTTAAACCCTGGCTCGCGAAAATGTATGGTTTTCACCTGCTTAAGATTGGCAATCTGAGCGCAGAAATCAATACCGAAAGCTGCGCTATCTCGCATCAGGTTGGCGTATCGCTTAATGGCTCCCCGGTTCAGGTGAAAGCGGATCCGCTGCATTTGCCGTTTGCGGAAAAATCCATTGATGCCTGTCTGCTCGCCCATACGCTGCCCTGGTGCAGCGATCCCCATCGTCTGCTGCGGGAAGCCGACCGCGTTTTGATTGATGACGGCTGGCTGATCCTGAGCGGTTTTAATCCGCTGAGTCTGATGGGGCTACGTAAACTGACGCCCGTTCTGCGCCGCACGCCGCCCTATAACAGCAGGATGTTTACCATGATGCGCCAGCTGGACTGGCTTTCACTGTTAAATTTCGAAGTGCTGAGCTATGGGGGTTTTCAGGTCATCCCCTGGACGCGTAAAGGCGGGGTTTTATTAAGCACCCATTTACCCGCGCTGGGCTGCATGCAATTTATTGTCGCGCGTAAGAGGACGATCCCCCTTACGCTAAACCCAATGAAGCAAAGCAAATCAAAAACGCGGATCCGCCAGACCGTGGGGGCCACGCGGCAATACAAAAAACCGTGATCAGGATTCAGGTTGATAACCTGCATCCTCACGGGTTGGGTTGGATGCCGCCGCGCGAGCCAGCTCGTCACAGCGTTCGTTTTCAGGATGACCGGCGTGCCCCTTTACCCACTCCCATTTGATTTCGTGCTGTCCGAGGGCGGCATCAAGACGCTTCCAGAGATCGACATTCTTGACCGGTTTTTTCTCTGCCGTTTTCCAGCCGCGTTTTTTCCAGTTGTGGATCCATTGGGTAATGCCCTGGCGGACATACTGGCTGTCGGTACTCAGCACCACGTCGCAATGTTCTTTTAACGCTTCCAGCGCCACGATGGCCGCCATCAACTCCATGCGGTTGTTGGTGGTCAGGAAATAGCCTTCACTAAAGGTTTTTTCATGCTGGCGATAGCGCATAATGGCACCATAGCCGCCGGGCCCTGGGTTACCGAGACAAGATCCATCGGTGAAAATTTCTACCTGTTTACGCATCTCTGGTAGACTTCCTGTATTTGAAACGTTCAGTAAAACGATAAGTCTGACATAAATGACCGCTATGAGCACTGCAATTACTCGCCAGATTGTTCTCGATACCGAAACCACCGGTATGAACCAGATTGGCGCCCACTACGAAGGGCATAAAATCATTGAGATTGGTGCCGTTGAAGTGGTGAACCGTCGCCTTACGGGCAACAACTTCCACGTTTACCTCAAACCCGATCGGCTGGTGGACCCGGAAGCGTTCGGCGTTCACGGAATTGCCGATGAGTTTTTGCTGGATAAGCCCACCTTTGCCGACGTCGCAGATGAATTTCTCGACTACATCAGAGGTGCGGAACTTGTCATTCATAACGCGTCGTTCGATATCGGCTTTATGGACTATGAGTTCAGCAAGCTCAACCGTGATATTCCGAAGACGAATACGTTCTGTAAAGTCACGGATAGCCTGGCGCTGGCAAGGAAGATGTTCCCCGGCAAGCGTAACAGCCTTGATGCCCTGTGCTCTCGCTATGAGATAGACAACACCAAGCGAACGCTGCACGGCGCGTTGCTCGATGCCCAGATCCTGGCCGATGTCTACCTGACCATGACCGGCGGGCAAACGTCGATGAAATTCAGTATGGAAAATGAATCCCAGCAGACGCGAGATGAAGGGGGAATTCAGCGCATTGTGCGTCAGGCGAATCGCTTACGGGTCGTTTTAGCCAGTGATGAAGAGTTGATGAATCACGAGTCTCGTCTTGATTTGGTGCAGAAGAAGGGCGGGAGCTGTCTGTGGCGCGCCTGAAAAGGTGCCGAAACGTTTGTTAATTCATCGTTTGGGTGATTTTTGCAGCAAACGATTCAAAAGTTAAGAAAAAGCGTTGACGAGTTCAGAGTCAAACCGTAATATTCGCCTCGTTCCCCACTCGGGAACAGTGGAGCGGTAGTTCAGTCGGTTAGAATACCTGCCTGTCACGCAGGGGGTCGCGGGTTCGAGTCCCGTCCGTTCCGCCACTATTCGGGCCCACGTTATTTATAACGTGGGCCTTTTTCATTTCTGCTTTTCCCTGATGTTACGCAAGGCGATAAGCCAGGTAACATCGCGGGTTGCGTTTATCCGATCGTAAACTGATCTGCATCCTGCCAGGCCGGAAACTTCTCCCGATACTCCTTTAACGCCGTTAACGAGATCTCAGCATCAATTCGTGTTGCCTGATGCGGCTCGGCGGTGGCAATAATCTCACCCTGCGGACTGATCACCCGGCTGTCACCGCGATAGTGATGCCCGTTGCCGTCCGTTCCTACGCGGTTACATCCCACAATATAAGCCTGGTTTTCAATTGCCCGCGCCGTTAATAACGCCTGCCAGTGAAGTGAACGTGGCGCAGGCCAGTTGGCAACATACAGCGCCAGGTCATAATCGTTGCGGTTGCGCGACCACACCGGGAAGCGCAGGTCATAGCAGACCAGCGGCAAAATACGCCAGCCGCGCCATTCAAATACCACGCGTTCGCTTCCGGCTTCATAATGTTGATGTTCATCCGCCATGCGGAACAGGTGGCGCTTATCGTAGAAATGCACCTTTCCCTCTGGCTCGACCAGCAGGAAGCGGTTAACCGGCCCGCGTTCGGTCTGGAGGGCGACGCTACCGGCAATCAGCGCGTTTGTCTCCTGCGCTTTGGCGTGCATCCAGGCCACAACCTCGTCCTGCGGCATCGACTGTTTTGCAGCCTCCATCGCAAAACCCGTGGTGAACATCTCCGGCAGGACAATCACATCGCGACCGCTAATCTCTTCGAGCTGGCGATCGAAATGGCGAAGGTTGGCTGGACCGTCCATCCAAACTAAAGGCTGCTGCAAAACAGAAATCTTCAAACCAGGCACGATACCGACTCCTTAAAAGATCGCTTTTTGACACTGTAGCACGTCATTACGAGAAAATGTGGCATTAAAAAACCCCGCACGGAGCGGGGTTGATGGACGCTGAACGTCTTATGCGGCTTCAGGTTTGCGGTGCTTCTCCGGCAGCTTTACCGGCTGTGTCGCCAGCTCTTCTGGTTCGAAATCATCCACGTTAATACTGCGCAGACGGCTCTCTTCGGCTTTCACCAGAATCGCAGCTTCGCTGTTGTCGATGATGCCACCCGCCAGCGCCTGTTTTGCCAGCTCATCCAGTCGTGTAAACGGCAGATTTTTGCCCAGCTGTTTGCAGATCTTCTGGTGAATCGGGTCGGCGGCCATCACGTCAAGCAGCGCCTCTTCCAGCAAACCTACCGGGTTATGCGGGGTAGGTGCCAGATATTGACCCCGACCAATACGAGAGCGGGTTGCGCTCGGTACCTGGAGGATCTTCGCTACCTTGTGATCCAGCTTGTCGGACGGCGCCAGGTGATGACGACCGGTCGGGAAGATCACGACGCGCAGGGCACCTGCCACGAAGCGGTTCGGGAAGTTCGCCAGCAGATCGTCAATTGCCTGTTCGGCCTGATACATCGCATCCTGCACGCCCCAGTGCACCAGCGGCAGATCCGCTTCCTGACGGCCTTCATCGTCGTAGCGTTTCAGCACCGCAGAGGCCAGGAAGATCTGGCTCAGCACATCACCCAGACGGGCGGAGATGCGCTCGCGACGCTTCAGGCTACCGCCCAGCACCGCCATGGAAACGTCAGACAGCAGAGCCAGGTTGGCGCTCAGACGGTTAAGGTGCTGGTAGTAACGTTTGGTCGCATCACCGGTTGGCGTCGCGCTGGTCAGCCCGCGCGTCAGGCCCAGCCAGAAGCTGCGCACCTTGTTGCTGCCGACGTGACCGATATGTTTGAACAGCAGCTTGTCGAAGGCATCCACATCATTATTCTGCGCGGCAGCCATCTCTTCCAGCACGTACGGATGGCAACGAATCGCACCCTGGCCGAAGATCATCATGCTACGGGTCAGGATGTTTGCCCCTTCCACGGTGATGGCAATCGGCGCACCCTGATAGCTGCGTGCCAGGAAGTTGCCTTCACCGAGCATGATCCCTTTACCGCCTGCGATATCCATTGCATCAATAATTGACTGCTGTGCACGGTGGGTACAGTGGTATTTCACAATTGCCGACAGCACGGCGGGTTTTTCGCCCAGCATAATTCCGTAGGTAATCAGCGAGGCTGCGGCGTCCATCACGTAGGCATTGCCCGCAATACGCGCCAGCGGCTCTTCGATACCTTCCATCTTGCCGATGGAGATTTTGAACTGACGGCGGATATGCGCGTAAGCCCCAATCCCCATCGCCACCGATTTCAGACCGCCGGTTGAGTTCGACGGCAGGGTAATGCCGCGGCCCACAGACAGACATTCTACCAGCATACGCCAGCCCTGACCGGCCATTTTCGGGCCACCGATGATGTAATCAATCGGGACAAAGATATCCTGACCGCGGGTAGGACCGTTCTGGAACGGTACGTTCAGCGGGAAGTGACGGCGACCAATCTCAACACCTGGGGTCGAGGTTGGGATCAGCGCACAGGTAATGCCCAGATCTTCTTCACCGCCCAGCAGTTTTTCCGGGTCAGAGAGTTTGAACGCCAGGCCCAGCACCGTGGCGATAGGCGCGAGGGTGATATAACGTTTGTTCCAGGTCAGGCGCATGCCCAGCACCTGCTGGCCCTGCCACTCGCCCATGCAAACCACGCCGGTATCGGGGATCGCGCCGGCATCAGAGCCCGCCTCCGGGCTGGTCAGCGCGAAGCACGGAATTTCCTGGCCACGCGCCAGACGCGGCAGGTAGTGATCTTTCTGCTCTTCTGTACCGTAATGCTGTAACAGCTCGCCCGGGCCTAAGGAGTTTGGCACGCCAACGGTAATCGCCAGGATCCCGGAGACACCCGCCAGTTTTTGCAGCACGCGAGCCTGAGCGTAAGCGGAGAATTCCAGACCGCCATACTCTTTCTTAATGATCATCGCGAAGAAGCGATGCTCTTTCAGGTATGCCCACAGCTCAGGCGGCAGGTCGGCCATTTCGTGAGTGATGGCAAAGTCGTTTGCCATGCGGCACGCTTCTTCTACCGGACCATCAATAAAGGCCTGTTCTTCGGCGGTCAGACGCGGCTGTGGATAGTTGTGAAGCTTTTTCCAGTCCGGGTTGCCCTGGAACAGATCGCCTTCCCACCAGGTCGTACCGGCGTCAATCGCTTCTTTCTCTGTACGCGACATCGGCGGCATCACTTTACGGAATCCCCTGAACACCGGCACAGAGATCATCGACTTACGCATCGGCGTCAGGTTAAACGGCAGTAAAATGATGGCCAGGGGAACAAGAACCCAGATATTCCACAGGCCAGCGACGCCAAGTGCAGCCGTCCAGGCCAGAAGAATCAGGCTACTCAGGAATAAACTGACACGGTGATAGAACAACACACCGAGCAGTACAACGGTTGCGAGAATGCTCAAAATCATCATAAAGAAAAGCTCCCTTGCTTGTAGGAGGTCTGACCACTTGTGATGATATGGTTGTAGTTGATGTCATTTCCTTTAGCAATGTGTTTACAAAATAATTACAACCTGGTTCACATTGTTCGCGTTTTAGCCGGCACAAAAAATCAAAACGCCGGACGATTCGCATGGCTTTAGCTTCTCGCTTTTACTGCTATCCGGTACACTCCACTGTGTTATTTCATCAATACTGAAGGATTATCCTCATGTACCAGGATCTTATTCGTAACGAACTGAACGAAGCGGCGGAAACGCTGGCGAACTTTCTGAAAGATGATGCCAATATTCACGCTATTCAGCGCGCGGCGGTCCTGCTTGCCGACAGCTTCAAAGCCGGCGGTAAAGTGCTCTCCTGCGGTAACGGCGGTTCCCACTGTGACGCCATGCACTTCGCCGAGGAGCTGACCGGACGCTATCGCGAAAACCGTCCGGGCTACCCGGCGATTGCGATTTCCGACGTGAGCCACATCTCCTGTGTAGGCAACGACTTTGGTTACGACCACATCTTTTCCCGCTACGTTGAAGCCGTAGGCCGTGAAGGCGATGTGCTTCTCGGTATCTCCACGTCCGGTAACTCCGCTAACGTGATCAAAGCGATCGCCGCCGCGCGTGAGAAGGGCATGAAAGTGATCACCCTGACCGGGAAAGATGGCGGTAAGATGGACGGTACAGCGGACATTGAAATCCGCGTTCCACACTTCGGTTATGCCGATCGCGTTCAGGAAATTCACATCAAAGTGATCCACATCCTGATCCAATTGATCGAAAAAGAGATGGTTAAGTAAGACTTCGCTGGGGGGCGCCGGTGCCCCCCGCTGTTGTGGAGGTGATCTATGTGCGAACTGCTCGGGATGAGCGCCAATGTGCCAACCGATATCTGCTTTAGTTTTACCGGGCTGGTTCAGCGCGGTGGAGGAACCGGGCCGCATAAAGACGGCTGGGGCATTACCTTCTACGAAGGCAAAGGATGCCGCACGTTTAAAGATCCACAGCCCAGCTTTAACTCACCCATTGCCAGACTGGTGCAGGACTATCCTATTAAATCCTGTTCGGTGATCGCCCATATCCGCCAGGCCAATCGCGGCGAAGTGGCGCTGGAAAATACCCATCCGTTTACCCGTGAACTGTGGGGCCGTAACTGGACCTATGCGCACAACGGGCAGCTCTCGGGCTATAAATCACTGGAAACCGGCAATTTTCGTCCTGTCGGTGAAACGGACAGCGAAAAAGCATTTTGCTGGCTGCTGCACAAGCTGACCGAGCGCTATCCCCGTACGCCCGGCAACATGACCGCCGTTTTTAAGTACATAGCGTCACTGGCGTCTGAGTTACGCGCGAAAGGCGTCTTTAATATGCTGCTGTCTGACGGGCGCTACGTGATGGCGTTCTGCTCGACAAATCTGTTCTGGATCACCCGACGTGCGCCGTTTGGCGTCGCCACGCTGCTCGATCAGGATGTGGAAATTGATTTTCAGAAGGAGACCACACCGAACGATGTGGTCACTGTCATTGCAACGCAGCCACTGACGGGCAACGAAACCTGGCAAAAGATCATGCCAGGCGAGTGGGCGCTATTTTGTCTCGGGGACCGCGTAATTTGACGCCAGCTGCGGCTGAACCACTTCATGGCTGAGCGGTTTACTCACCACGTAACGGCCATTGACGATGGACACCACCGGCGGCTTATGGGTCTGCTCGAAGTAGTCATAGCCCGGTTTTAGCTGTTTCCAGAAATCTGTGTAAACAGAGTACTTATGGCGTGCCATGTTCGCATCCGTCATACGGAACGGATAGATGCTGACCTGAACATTCGGCTGACCGAAGACCAGTGCGCCCGTGACAAACTGGAAGATTTCATCAATGCCGGAATCCGTCATCGCATAACAGCCGACAGACACGCAGGCGCCGTGGATCATCAGGTATTTCCCTTCGTAACCGTGCGCACGGTCGAAGGCATTGGGGAAACCGATGTTAATCGCTTTATAGAAGCGGCTGTCCGGTTTTAGCTGGTTACGCTGAACGTTGTAAAACCCTTCCGGACTTTTGAAGTCACCCTGCCGCTGTTTCGGCCCCAGCCCGCCAGAATAGTTACAGATTTTGTAGCTATCGAGCAGCTGATACGTCTCGCCCATTTTGACAAACAGATCGAGTGTGCGCTCTTCCTTGAAGATTTGAATATAAACCGGGGATCCCATCAACTGCTGTTTATACTCTTTACTGATCGGCGTCGTTGAACTATTACTGCCAAGCAGCCCGGCAAACGACATGCACGGTATCAGAAGCATCGCAATGAACAATGCGATTTTACGCATACTACTGGTTCCTTGATAAAACAATGACCAACTTGCCAGAACGGCAAAAGACACCCGAAATCAGACTAATCTGGACAGGAGCGCTCACATTAGCACCGATGGAGATTTTCGCAAGAGCCAACCTTTGCGTTTACAAATTAGTTTTACTTTATAACCCATTCACATTGTCCTGACTCCAGGAACTTTGCGCAATAGCTCGCATTTCGGCGCGCCAGACGGCGGATTTGCTGCCCCTGGCAGGGCCGAAAATGGTACACTCCGGCCTCTCTGGATTGTTGTTCATGGATACCTGCTAACCACATGTTTAGAATCAGAAAAGGACTCGATCTGCCAATCTCTGGCGTGCCTGAACAGCACGTTACCACCGGCGCCAGTATTCATCATGTCGCCATTGTAGGTGATGATTACGTGGGCATGCGTCCTGCGATGCTGGTACAGGAAGGCGATCGCGTAATAAAAGGCCAGGCACTCTTCGAGGATAAAAAAAATCCTGGCGTTATGTTTACAGCCCCAGCCAGCGGCACCGTTGTTGCCATCCATCGTGGTGAGCGTCGCGTCCTGCAATCGGTTGTTATTCAAATTGAAGGTGATGAGAAACGCGAATTTGCGCGTTTTGACGCCGCCGATCTCGCCACCCTCAGCCACGACGTGGTGCAGACGCAACTGCTGGAGTCGGGACTGTGGACGGCGCTTCGCACGCGGCCCTATAGCAAAACGCCCGTGCCAGGCACTGTGCCGGCCGCTATCTTCGTTACGGCCATCGACACCAACCCGCTCAGCGCAGATCCGCAGCCTCTTATCCTGGCGGAACGAAAAGCTTTCGATGCCGGCCTCACCGTGTTAACACGCCTGACGCCGGGCAAAGTGCATGTCTGCCAGGCCAGCGGCGGTAAGCTGGGCGGTCATCCGCAAGGGCAGGTGGCCTTTAATGAATTTGCCGGCCCGCATCCGGCGGGACTGGTGGGAACGCATATTCATTTCCTGGAGCCGGTAAGCCTGACGAAACAGGTCTGGCATCTTAATTATCAGGACGTGATCGCTATCGGTAAGCTGTTCACCACGGGTGAGCTGTGCGCAGAACGCATTATTGCCATCGGCGGCCCTCAGGCAACCCAACCGCGTCTGGTTCGCACGCTGCTTGGGGCTGACCTGACGGCGCTGTTGGCTGGCGAAACGAAAGAGGGTGAAAACCGTATTATTTCCGGTTCGGTGCTGAGCGGCAGGCACGCGACAGGCCCGATGGCCTGGCTGGGTCGTTTCCATCTTCAGGTGAGTGTGGTGCTTGAAGGACGCGATAAAGAGCTGTTCGGCTGGGTACTGCCTGGCGCAGAAAAATACTCGGTAACCCGCACCACGCTCGGCCACTTCCTGCGTCATAAGCTGTTTAACTTCTCCACCAGCACCAACGGCGGTGAGCGCGCCATGGTTCCGATTGGCAACTACGAACGCGTGATGCCGCTGGATATTCTGCCCACCGTGCTGCTGCGGGATCTCCTGGCCGGTGATACCGACGGTGCCCAGGCGCTGGGCTGTCTGGAGCTGGACGAAGAAGATCTGGCGCTGTGTACCTATGTGTGTCCAGGTAAATACGAATATGGACCCGTATTGCGCGAGGTGTTAACCCGCATTGAGCAGGAAGGATAAACATGGGCTTAAAACACCTCTTTGAAAAAATTGAGCCGCACTTTACCGAAGGGAAGCTCAAAAAGTACTACCCGCTGTATGAAGCGACAACGACCATTTTCTACACGCCGGGTCTGGTAACGAAAGGCGCGGCGCACGTTCGCGACGCCATCGACCTCAAGCGAATGATGATTCTGGTCTGGTTTGCGGTCTTCCCGGCCATGTTCTGGGGGATGTATAACGTTGGGTTGCAAACTATTCCGGCGCTGCACCATATGTATGATGCAGAGCAGCTGGCGCAGGTGATTCAGTCTGACTGGCACTATCGTCTGGCACAGTCGCTGGGGGTGAGCTTTGCGGCAGATGCCGGCTGGATCAGCATGATGACGCTGGGCGCTGTCTTCTTCCTCCCCATCTATATGACTGTCTTTATCGTGGGCGGTTTCTGGGAGGTGCTGTTCGCCATTATTCGCAAACATGAGATCAACGAGGGCTTCTTTGTTACCTCTATTCTGTTTGCGCTGATTGTTCCGCCAACGCTGCCGCTCTGGCAGGCGGCGATGGGGATCAGCTTTGGCGTGGTGATTGCCAAGGAGATCTTCGGCGGGACCGGACGCAACTTCCTCAACCCGGCGCTGGCAGGACGCGCGTTCCTGTTCTTTGCTTATCCGGCGCAAATCTCGGGCGACCTGGTGTGGACGGCAGCAGACGGATTCTCCGGCGCGACGCCACTTTCACAGTGGGCGGCAGGCGGCGGCGAAACGCTGGTCAATAATGCAACCGGACAGCCTGTCACCTGGTTTGATGCGTTTATCGGCAATATCCCAGGCTCCATCGGTGAAGTGTCTACCCTGATGATTTTGATCGGCGGAGCCATCATCCTCTTTGGCCGCGTGGCGTCCTGGCGCATTGTCGCTGGCGTCATGCTCGGGATGGTACTCACCGCCACGCTTTTCAACTTCATTGGTTCAGACACAAACCCGATGTTCTCCATGCCGTGGTACTGGCACCTTGTGCTGGGAGGCTTTGCGTTTGGCATGATGTTCATGGCCACCGATCCGGTCTCGGCTTCGTTTACCGACAGAGGTAAATGGTGTTACGGCGCGCTCATTGGGGTGATGTGTGTACTGATTCGCGTGGTCAACCCGGCTTATCCGGAAGGGATGATGTTGGCCATTCTGTTTGCCAATCTGTTTGCGCCGCTGTTCGACTACCTGGTCGTGCGCGCCAACATTAAGCGGAGGAAGGCGCGTGGCTGAGATCAAAAATAACGACAGCATCAGCAAAACGCTGCTGGTGGTGCTGGTACTGTGTCTGGTTTGTTCCATTGTCGTGGCCGGTTCTGCCGTAGGGTTGAAACCGCTACAGCAGGAGCAACGTGCGCTGGATAAACAGCGTAACATCCTGGCCGTTGCCGGGCTGATGCAGGAAGGCATGACGAAGGATGACGTCGCAGCGGTGTTTGCCGAACGTATTACCGCACGGCTGGTGGATTTAAAAACCGGGGAGTTAATGGATAAAGACCCGGCGAAATACAACCAGGCGCTGGCGCTAAAAGATCCGCAAATGAGCACCACGCTTGACGCCTCGCAGGATCCGGCAGGCATTAAGCGCCGCAGCAATGTCGCGGAGATTTACCTCGTCCGTGACGAGCAAAAACGCATTCAGAAAATCGTGTTGCCCATCTATGGCAACGGTTTATGGTCAATGATGTACGCCTTTGTGGCGCTGGATACCGACGGCCGTACGGTTAAAGGCATTACTTATTACGATCAGGGCGAAACGCCGGGGCTGGGGGGCGAAGTTGAGAACCCTAACTGGCGGGCACAGTTTGTTGGTAAAAAAGTGCTCGACGACAACGGCCAGCCTGCGCTGAAGGTGGTAAAAGGGGGCGCGCGTCCCGGCGATGAATTTGCCGTTGATGGCCTTTCCGGCGCCACGCTCACCTCAAACGGTGTGCAGCACAGCTTTGATTTCTGGATGGGTGAACTGGGCTTTGGTCCCTTCCTGAAGAATGTACGTGAAGGAGCGCTGAATAATGGCTGATACGGGTGAACTGAAAGAAGTTAAAAAGGTGCTGATTGGCCCGCTGTTAGCCAATAACCCGATAACGCTTCAGGTGCTGGGGGTGTGCTCGGCGCTGGCGGTCACCACCAAGCTGGAAACGGCGGTGGTCATGACGCTGGCGGTAACGCTGGTGACAGCTTTTTCCAGCATGTTTATCTCAATGATCCGCCACCACATACCCAACAGCGTAAGGATCATCGTGCAGATGGCGATCATCGCCTCGCTGGTGATCGTGGTCGATCAGCTCCTGCGCGCCTTCGCCTATGAAACCTCGAAGCAGCTTTCGGTGTTTGTCGGCCTGATTATCACCAACTGTATCGTGATGGGGCGTGCTGAAGCCTATGCGATGAAAATGCCGCCGCTGGCGAGCTTTATGGACGGTATCGGCAACGGCCTGGGTTACGGCGTAATCCTGTTGACGGTTGGTTTCCTGCGCGAACTTATTGGCAGCGGCAAGCTGTTTGGCATTCCGGTGCTGGATACGGTACAGAACGGCGGCTGGTATCTGCCGAACGGCCTGTTCCTGCTGGCCCCAAGCGCATTTTTCATTATCGGTTTGCTGATCTGGCTGATTCGTACGTTGAAGCCTGAACAGCAGGAAAAGGAGTAACCGACAATGGCTCATTACCTGAGTTTATTTGTGCGCGCGGTGTTTGTTGAAAACATGGCGCTCGCTTTCTTCCTGGGCATGTGTACGTTCCTTGCCGTTTCTAAAAAGGTATCGACGGCATTTGGTCTGGGCGTGGCAGTTACCGTTGTGCTGGGGCTTTCCGTTCCGATTAACAACCTGGTATTCAACTTCGTGCTGCGCGATGGCGCGCTGGTGGAGGGGGTTGATCTTAGCTTCCTGAACTTCATCACCTTTATCGGAGTGATTGCGGCGCTTGTTCAGATCCTGGAGATGATCCTCGATAAATACTTCCCGTCGCTGTACAACGCGCTGGGGATCTTCCTGCCGCTGATCGCCGTGAACTGCGCCATTTTTGGCGGTGTTTCCTTTATGGTTCAGCGTGATTACAACTTCAGTGAATCGGTTGTGTATGGCTTCGGTTCCGGTATCGGCTGGATGCTGGCGATTGTTACCATGGCGGGGATCCGTGAAAAAATGAAATATGCCAACGTACCTGCGGGGCTTCGTGGCTTAGGGATCACCTTTATCACCACCGGCCTGATGGCGTTGGGCTTTATGTCCTTCTCCGGTGTGCAGCTATAAGGGCTAACAAATGGAAATTATTCTTGGCGTGGTGATGTTCACGCTGATAGTACTGGTGCTGTCAGGGCTGATCCTGGCGGCGCGTGCGAAGCTGGTCAATTCCGGGGATGTGATCATTGATATCAATGACGATCCGCAGAATCAGATCCGTACCCCGGCAGGGGATAAGCTGCTTAACACGCTCTCCGGCAACGGGATTTTTGTCTCGTCTGCCTGTGGCGGCGGTGGCTCCTGTGGCCAGTGCCGTGTGACGGTGAAAGAGGGCGGCGGTGATATTCTGCCAACGGAACTGTCGCATATTACGAAGCGTGAAGCGAAAGAGGGATGCCGTCTGGCGTGTCAGGTCGCTGTGCGCCAGAACATGAAGATTGAGCTGCCGGAGGAGATCTTCGGCGTGAAAAAATGGGAGTGCGAAGTTATCTCTAACGATAACAAAGCCACGTTCATTAAAGAGCTCAAGCTGCGTGTCCCTGAAGGGGAGAGCGTCCCGTTCCGTGCGGGTGGGTATATCCAGATTGAATGTCCGGCACACACCGTCGCGTATGCTGACTTCGACGTGCCCGAAGAGTACCGGGCCGACTGGGATAAATTTAACCTCTTCCGCTTTGTTTCCGAGGTAAAAGAGCCCGCGCTCCGCGCCTATTCCATGGCTAACTACCCGGAAGAGAAGGGCATTATTATGCTCAACGTGCGTATCGCCACGCCGCCACCGAATGTGCCTGATGCCCCCCCTGGCGTCATGTCATCCTATATCTGGTCCCTCAAGCCTGGCGACAAAGTGACGATTTCCGGCCCGTTCGGCGAATTCTTTGCCAAAGATACTGACGCGGAGATGGTCTTTATCGGCGGCGGAGCGGGTATGGCGCCGATGCGTTCGCATATCTTTGACCAGCTCAAACGACTTGGCAGCAAGCGCAAGATCAGCTTCTGGTACGGAGCGCGTTCACTGCGCGAAATGTTCTATGACGATGAGTTTGAACAACTGGCACGTGATAACCCTAACTTTACCTTCCATGTGGCGTTATCCGATCCGCAGCCGGAAGATAACTGGACAGGCTATACGGGCTTCATCCACAACGTGCTGTATGAAAATTACCTCAAACAGCACCCGGCACCGGAAGACTGCGAGTTCTATATGTGTGGTCCACCAATGATGAACGCGGCCGTGATTAAGATGCTAAAAGATCTTGGCGTGGAAGATGAGAACATCATGCTCGATGATTTCGGAGGCTGATTATGCTGACCTTTCTGGCGACCTTTGCGGTGTTTGTGCTGGTGATCTTCGGCATGTCCTTAGGCTGGATCATCAAGCGTAAAAGCATTCAGGGCAGTTGCGGAGGCATCTCTTCCATCGGAATGGAAAAAGTGTGCGATTGTCCGGAACCGTGCGATGCGCGGAAAAAGCGGATGGCTCGCGAGCAGCAACGCATTATTTAGTCTTCCTGGTCGGGTAAGGCAACGCCGCCACCCGACAATTTCCATGCACACTTCTCAACCCTCATTTGTTTACTGTATACTTATCCAGTAACGAGTGAGGGCTTACTATGCGCAAAATAATCCACGTCGATATGGACTGCTTTTTTGCCGCAGTGGAGATGCGTGACAACCCGGCGCTGCGGGATATTCCCATTGCCATTGGCGGCAGCCGGGTACAGCGCGGTGTCATCAGCACCGCCAACTATCCTGCTCGCAAATACGGCGTGCGCAGCGCCATGCCGACAGCGATGGCGCTGAAACTGTGCCCGCATCTCACTCTTTTGCCCGGACGTTTTGATGCCTATAAAGAAGCATCGAGCCACATTCGGGAGATCTTTTCCCGCTACACCTCACTGATTGAACCGTTATCGCTGGATGAAGCCTATCTGGATGTCACCCACAGCGTGCACTGCCACGGCTCCGCCACCCTGATGGCGCAGGAGATCCGCCAGACTATTTTCAACGAGCTGAACCTGACGGCATCGGCGGGTGTCGCGCCGGTCAAATTTCTCGCCAAAATCGCCTCCGATTTAAATAAGCCCAACGGCCAGTACGTTATCACTCCGGAAGAGGTTTCGGCGTTTTTAAAGACGCTGCCGCTCAGCAAAATCCCCGGAGTGGGCAAAGTCTCCGCCGCGAAGCTGGAAAGTATGGGGCTACGCACCTGCGAAGACGTTCAGCGCAGCGATCTGGCGCTGCTGCTTAAGCGTTTTGGCAAGTTTGGCCGCGTACTGTGGGAACGCAGTCAGGGCATTGATGACCGGGATGTGAACAACGAACGGCTGCGTAAATCGGTCGGCGTTGAACGCACGCTGAGTGAAGATATCCATGACTGGACCGAATGTGAAACCATTATTACGGAACAACTCTATCCTGAACTTGAACGACGCTTACTGAAGGTCAAACCGGATCTGCTTATTGCCCGGCAGGGCATCAAACTGAAATTTAACGATTTTCAGCAAACGACGCAGGAACACGTCTGGCCACGCCTCAACAAAGAGGATCTTATCGCGACGGCAAAAAAGGCATGGGAAGAACGGCGGGGCGGGCGAGGGGTGAGGCTGGTGGGGCTGCACGTCACCTTGCTGGATCCGCAGCTGGAGCGTCAGCTGGTGTTGGGACTGTAGATTACGCTAATTGTAGGCCCGGTAAGCGTAGCGCCACCGGGCAACAGACGACGAATTACTTCGCAGGGATTGCTTTCAGCAGCTCAGTCAGCAGCGTCCAGTAGTGACCGACGCTTTCAATATGAACCTGTTCATCCGGGGAGTGTGGACCCGTGATGGTCGGCCCAATGGAGACCATGTCCATATCCGGATACGGTTTCTTGAACAGACCACACTCCAGACCCGCGTGAATAACCTGAATGTTCGGGGTGCTGTTGAACAGTCGCTGATAAGTTTCACGCACCAGTGCCATGACCGGAGAACTTGCATCCGGCTGCCAGCCCGGGTAGCTGCCTTTTGCAGACGTTTTCGCGCCCGCCAGGGTACCCAGAGATTCCAGCATGCTCACAACGTACTCTTTACCGCTGTCGATCAGGGAACGGATCAGGCAGATGATCTCTGCGCTGTCGTCACCCATGGTCACCACGCCCACGTTCAGGGAGGTTTCCACCACGCCTTTCGCCACGTCAGAGTTGCGAATAACGCCGTTTGGCGTTGCGTTCAGCTGCTGGACGAACGTGTCACGAGACTGTGCGGTCAGCGCGGCTTTATCCGTCGTAACGGACTCCAGCACCACCGTCAGGTTTTTCTCTTTTGCAGACAGTTCGTTTTTCAGGATCTCCAGATACACGCTGGAGAGGTTTTTCAGCTCGTCCGCTTTCGACGCAGGCACTGCCAAGGTAGCGAAGGCTTCGCGAGGGATCGCGTTACGCAGAGTACCGCCGTTGAAGTCCACCAGACGCAGATCCAGTTCAGCGGCATGGCCCGCCAGGAAACGCGCCAGCAGTTTGTTGGCGTTGCCCAGGCCCAGGTGAATATCACCGCCGGAGTGACCGCCTTTCAGCCCTTTCAGCGTCAGCTTAAAGGTCTCGAATCCAGCAGGGATCGCTTCGCGGGACAGCGGCAGGGTAGAGATGAAATCGATCCCGCCCGCGCAGCCCATGTAGATCTCACCTTCTTCTTCGGAGTCGGTGTTGATCAGAATGTCCGCTTGCAGCCAGTTTGCCTGGAGACCGAACGCGCCATCCATGCCCGCTTCTTCAGTCATGGTCAGCAGCACTTCCAGCGGACCGTGTTCAACGCTGTCGTCAGCCAGCACGGCCAGCGCGGAAGCCATACCAATACCGTTATCTGCGCCCAGGGTCGTGCCGCGCGCCTTCACCCACTCGCCGTCGATGTACGGCTGAATCGGGTCTTTTGTGAAGTCGTGAACGGTGTCGTTGTTTTTCTGCGGTACCATGTCCAGGTGCGCCTGCAATACCACTGGCTTACGGTTTTCCATACCTGCGGTGGCAGGTTTGCGGATAAGAATATTGCCAACCTGGTCGCGTTCAGCGTGCAGACCTTTTTCCTTTGCCCAGCCCATAATATGTTCGGCAAGCTGTTCTTCGTGATAGGAAGGGTGCGGAATGGAGCAGATTTTGGCAAAAATATCCCACAGCGGCTGTGGAGATAATTGAGACAGTTCAGACACGATAGGTCTCCTTGTCGATGCGCTGCAAAACAATGTTGCAGGTCACAGGGTTAGCAGGTTGATTATTACCACAAGTCAGGCTTGCGAGATGCAACTGAGAATACCACTTTCTCCCGTGGCTGGTAGCATTAAGCATGTAAAAACTCAGGCTCATGGCGCGTAACACTGGTTTTTAGTGCGTCAGATCTCTATAATCTCGCGCAACCTGGTTCACCCTCATTTTTTTTAAGCCGTATATAAACAGGCTGGGACACTTCACATGAGCGAAAAATACGTCGTCACCTGGGACATGTTGCAGATTCACGCACGCAAACTGGCTGCGCGTCTGATGCCTTCCGAACAGTGGAAAGGCATTATTGCCGTCAGCCGTGGCGGTCTGGTACCGGGGGCGCTGCTGGCACGTGAGCTGGGTATTCGTCATGTCGATACCGTATGTATCTCCAGCTACGATCACGACAACCAGCGCGAACTGAAAGTGCTGAAACGCGCGGAAGGCGACGGTGAAGGCTTTATCGTTATCGACGATCTGGTGGATACCGGCGGTACTGCGGTGGCTATCCGCGAAATGTATCCAAAAGCGCACTTCGTCACTATCTTCGCGAAACCAGCGGGTCGCCCACTGGTTGATGATTACGTCATTGATATCCCGCAGGATACCTGGATTGAACAGCCATGGGATATGGGCGTGGTCTTCGTACCGCCTATCTCTGGCCGTTAATTTCAGTACGTAACTTTACACGCCCGGTTATGCCGGGCGTTGTTCTTTTTACCCTGCCACGCGTTACAATGGTCTTCATATGACGTATCCATGGAGGCAACGCAATGACGCAGGCGAATCTCACCGAAACTCTCTTCAAACCCCGTTTCAAGCACCCTGAAACGTCGACGCTGGTGCGTCGGTTTAATCCAGGGACAATGCCTGCCGTTCAGTCAGCGTTAGACGGTAAAAACGTGCCCCACTGGTATCGAATGATTAACCGCCTGATGTGGATCTGGCGCGGCATCGATCCGCGTGAAATCCTCGACGTGCAGGCGCGTATCGTGATGAGCGAGTCCGAGCGTACCGACAGCGATCTCTACGATACGGTGGTGGGCTACCGTGGTGGAAACTGGATCTACGAATGGTCAAAGCAGGCCATGCTCTGGCAGCAAAAAGCGAGCCAGGAAGAAGATGCCACTCTCAGCGGCAAGCACTGGCTGCATGCGGCAAACCTTTACAGCATCGCTGCATATCCGCATCTTAAAGGCGACGAACTGGCAGAGCAGGCGCAGGCGCTGGCAAACCGGGCTTATGAAGAGGCTGCTCAGCGGTTGCCTGGCCGGATGCGTGAAATTGAGTTCGCCATTCCCGGCGGCAGCCCGGTGACCGGATTCCTGCATATGCCGGAGGGGGAAGGGCCGTTCCCGACGGTTCTGATGTGCGGTGGACTGGACTCGTTACAAATTGACTATTACAGCCTGTATGAGCGCTACTTTGCCCCAAACGGAATCGCCATGCTGACGCTTGATATGCCTTCCATTGGTTTTTCATCCAAATGGAAACTTACGCAAGACTCCAGCCTGCTGCACCAGCATGCATTAAAAGCGCTGGAGAATATCCCCTGGGTTGATCACACCCGGGTTGGCGCGTTTGGCTTCCGCTTCGGCGCTAACGTCGCGGTACGGCTTGCCTACCTTGAATCTTCACGCCTGAAGGCCGTCGCCTGTCTTGGTCCGGTGGTGCATGCTCTGTTAAGCGATCCTGCGCGTCAGGGTAGCGTTCCTGAGATGTATCTGGACGTACTGGCGAGCCGACTTGGCATGCATGATGCTTCAGACGAAGCGTTGCGCATTGAACTTAATCGTTATTCATTAAAAACGCAGGGCTTACTCGGCCGCCGCTGCCCAACCCCGATGATGTCCGGTTTCTGGAAGAACGATCCGTTTAGCCCGGAAGAGGAGTCACGCTTAATCACGTCGTCATCTTCTGATGGTAAATTGCTGGAGGTGCCCTTCAGCCCGGTGTACCAGAATTTTGACAAAGCGCTGAAAGAGATCACACGCTGGATCACGCAGAGATTGTGTTAATAGTTTGCTAAATTTCGTTGGTTTGGTAAAACAGTGCTTCACAAAAGGAGATCGCAATGACGTTACCGAGTGGACACCCGAAAAGTAGACTGATTAAGAAGTTCATGGCTCTTGGCCCGTATATTCGAGAAGAGCAGTGTGAAGAGAATCGCTTTTTTTTCGACTGCCTGGCTGTTTGCGTCAACGTGAAGCCTGCACCCGAAAAACGTGAGTTCTGGGGCTGGTGGATGGAAATGGAAGCACAGGAAAACCGTTTTACCTATACCTATCAGTTTGGCCTGTTTAATAAAGACGGGCACTGGCAGGCGACGAGCATCAAAGATCAGGAAGTGATCGATCGCCTGGAGCATACGCTAAAAGAATTTCACGGCAGAGCTCGCGACCTGCTGGCAACATTGGATCTGAAGCTGGAGCCTGCGGACGATTTTTCCAGCGAAGCGGTGAAACTGAGAGCCTGATGATGTCCCAGCGCCGGGTGGCGGCTACGCCTTACCCGGTCTGAAAAATGTACTATCCCGTACGCCCGGTAAGCACAGCGTCACCGGGCACAAAAAAACCGGCTCAGCGCCGGTTTTTTTATTACCACAACATCAGAACTGGTAGGTCATGCCCAGCGCAACGATATCATCGCTGCTTACGCCCAGTTTATTATCGTCATCAATCTGGTTGATTTTATAATCAACAAACGCAGACATATTTTTGTTGAAATAATATGTCGCACCTACGTCGATGTATTTCACGATATCTTCATCGCCGATACCTTCGATATCTTTGCCTTTAGACTGCACGTAACCCAGAGATGGACGCAGACCAAAGTCAAACTGATATTGCGCGACCACTTCGAAGTTTTGCGCTTTATTTGCAAAGCCACCGGAAATAGGGGCCATATTGCGGGTTTCGGAATAGATAGTGGCCAGATAAATATCATTGGCATCATATTTCAAACCGGTTGCCCAGCCTTCTGCTTTTTTACCTTCGCCGCGTGCCTGAAGGTTTTGCTCGTTGGTGCGGTCGGAGCTGGCATACGCACCAATCACAGAAAAATCGCTGCCGCCGAAGTCATAGCTCAGTGAGGTACCGAAGCCGTCACCGTTTTGCTTCTTCACGTCGCGGTTTTCATTTTTGCCCTGGTATTGCAGGGTCATATTCAGGCCGTCAACCAGGCCAAAGAAATCGGTATTACGGTATGTGGCCAGACCGGAGGCGCGTTTCGTCATGAAGTTATCGGTCTGTGCCAGGCCGTCACCGCCAAACTCCGGGAACATATCGGTGTATGCGGCGACGTCATACAGCGCGCCCAGGTTACGGCCATAATCCAGTGAGCCGAAGTCTTTCAGTTTCAGCCCGGCAAATGCCAGACGTGTTTTTTGAGAAGAGTCGCTTTCAGCTTTGTTACCCGCGAACTCAGCTTCCCAACGTCCGTAGCCCGTCAGCTGATCGTTAATCTGCGTTTCACCCTTAAAGCCGAAACGAACATAAGTCTGGTCACCATCCTTAGCGTCATCATCACTGATGTAGTGCATTGCTTTTACTTTGCCGTACACGTCCAGTTTATTCCCGTTTTTATTATAAACTTCTGCTGCCTGAACAGATGCGGAAGCAACTACGCCCATTACCACTAATGCCAGAGTGCTCTTTTTCATTTTCAATCCTGATTTTATAAAAACGCGCTAATATTCGCTGAGTAATAAGATTCGGCTTATTACCCCGTGAAAAACAGGAAGGGTTTTATCGTTCGTGGGTGAAAGTTTTATGACAAAGTAAGAATATGTCTAAAAAAGTATGTTTTAATTTTTCGGTAATAAAATTGTCAAAATGTGCCGCTACGCTTCCTGATCCCGCGCAACAAAGTGACGGGTCATGCGCTAAGGCAGTTGGCAACGGGGCTGACACCTGTTAAAACGTCTGACTGACATCATTTTCCCTTATTGTTGAACGGCAGAGAATCATGAGTGACAGCCAGACGCTGGTGGTAAAACTCGGTACCAGTGTGTTAACAGGCGGATCGCGCCGCCTGAATCGTGCCCATATCGTTGAGCTTGTACGTCAGTGCGCTCAGTTGCATGCCGCAGGGCATCGTATTGTAATTGTGACATCCGGGGCGATTGCCGCCGGGCGTGAACACCTGGGCTACCCCGAACTCCCCGCGACGATCGCTTCCAAACAGCTGCTGGCCGCCGTGGGACAAAGCCGACTCATACAGCTCTGGGAACAACTGTTCTCCATCTACGGCATTCACGTCGGGCAGATGCTGCTGACGCGTGCGGATATGGAAGACAGAGAACGTTTCCTGAATGCCCGCGATACGCTGCGTGCGCTGCTGGATAATCATATCGTTCCGGTCATTAACGAAAACGACGCTGTTGCCACCGCTGAAATCAAAGTGGGCGACAACGATAACCTCTCTGCGCTGGCGGCGATCCTGGCAGGGGCTGATAAGCTGCTGCTTCTGACCGATCAGCAGGGGCTGTTTACCGCTGATCCGCGCTCTAATCCACAGGCTGAACTGATCAAAGACGTTCACGGCATTGACGATGCGCTGCGCGCCATCGCGGGTGACAGCGTTTCTGGTCTGGGGACCGGCGGTATGGGCACCAAGCTCCAGGCCGCGGACGTGGCGTGCCGGGCCGGCATCGACACCATCATCGCCGCAGGCAGCCGTCCGGGCGTGATAGGTGATGTGATGGAAGGCATCTCTGTAGGCACTCGCTTCCACGCCCAGGCGTCCCCGCTGGAAAACCGCAAACGCTGGATCTTTGGCGCGCCCCCGGCTGGCGAACTGACCGTGGATGAAGGCGCGACCGCCGCTATTCTGGAAAGAGGAAGCTCGTTACTTCCAAAAGGAATTAAAAGCGTGACAGGCAACTTCTCGCGTGGTGAAGTGATCCGAATCCGTAACATTGAAGGTCGCGACATCGCTCATGGCGTAAGTCGTTATAACAGCGACGCGCTGCGTCGGATTGCTGGTCACCATTCCCAGCAGATCGACGCCATCCTGGGCTATGAATATGGCCCGGTTGCCGTGCATCGTGACGACATGATTATTCGTTAAGGAGCCAGAACATGCTGGAACAAATGGGCGCAGCCGCGAAAGCCGCCTCTTATAAACTGGCGCTCCTTTCCAGCCGCGAGAAAAATCGCGTGCTGGAAAAAATCGCTGATTATCTGGAATCTCAGTCGCAGGAAATTTTGCTCGCCAACGAGCAGGATCTGCTGGAAGCGCGTCGCAACGGCTTGAGTGAAGCGATGCTCGATCGTCTGGCGCTGACCCCGGCGCGTCTGAAAGGTATTGCCGACGACGTCCGTCAGGTGTGCAACCTCGCCGACCCGGTAGGGCAGGTGATTGACGGTGGGGTGCTCGACAGCGGGTTACGCCTTGAACGTCGTCGCGTGCCGCTTGGCGTCATTGGGGTGATTTACGAAGCGCGTCCAAACGTGACGGTGGATGTCGCCTCCCTGTGCCTGAAGACCGGTAACGCCGCGATCCTGCGTGGCGGGAAAGAGACCTGGCGCACCAACGCCGCGACGGTAAACGTCATCCAGCAGGCGCTGGAGGAGTGTGGTTTACCGGCGGGTGCCGTGCAGGCGATTGAAAGCCCCGACCGTGCTCTGGTTAACGAGATGCTGCGCATGGACAAATACATCGACATGCTCATCCCACGCGGCGGTGCGGGCCTGCACAAGCTGTGCCGCGAGCAATCTACCATTCCGGTGATCACCGGTGGTATTGGCGTATGCCATATCGTGGTGGATGACACCGCGGAGGTAGAACCTGCGCTGAAGATTATCGTCAACGCTAAAACCCAGCGTCCAAGCACCTGTAATACGGTAGAAACGCTGCTGGTGCATCAGGGCATCGCCAGTACCTTCCTGCCAGCGCTGAGCAAGCAGATGGCGGAAAGTGGCGTCACGCTGCATGCGGACGAGAAGGCTTTCGCCCTGCTGAAAGACGGTCCGGCGAAGGTCGTTCCGGTTAACGCGGAGCAGTACGACGATGAGTATTTGTCGCTGGATCTGAACGTGAAGGTAGTTGCGGATCTCGATGACGCTATTGCGCACATTCGTGAACACGGAACCCAGCATTCTGACGCGATCCTGACGCGCACCCTGCGCAATGCCGATCGGTTTGTGAATGAAGTGGATTCGTCTGCGGTTTACGTCAATGCCTCGACGCGCTTTACCGATGGCGGCCAGTTTGGTCTGGGCGCGGAGGTGGCGGTGAGCACACAGAAGCTGCACGCCCGTGGTCCGATGGGGCTGGAAGCACTGACCACCTACAAGTGGATCGGCTTTGGTGATGATACCATTCGTGCGTAAATAATCGCGGGTGATGCAAAAATAGCCGTTTGATTCAAAAGGGCATTGACGCATCACCCGGTTAGATCTACTCTTTTGCCCCGTGGTTACGCTCGTAACCGGCCTTTCAGGGCCGATATAGCTCAGTTGGTAGAGCAGCGCATTCGTAATGCGAAGGTCGTAGGTTCGACTCCTATTATCGGCACCATCTAAGAAAATCAATCACTTATCGTCAAAAGCCTAAAGGATTGTATCTTTCATTATCATCCTTGATAACACTTGGTAAACGCCTTTGCGTTGTATCGGCTCAAGGATTGTACAACGTACTGGCGGGTAGTTACCAGGCTCAAGCCCGAACAGCATTAGAAATTTTGCCATCCCTTGAAGCTGAAAGAGTTGCCGGACTCTCTAAACACATCACTTGAACCATTAGCGATACGTTCCGCGCTTCGTGCGGCGCTCAATGATGCTACACCTTGTGAAAGGTCACAGAGAATAAACAGGCGTAATGTTGGGAAGACTAACCTGATCGGGAAAGAATCCGGCTCTGCCACGGTTTCGATCACCGGAGTATAACGATCACCTGATAAGAGAACGTGCTAAGGCTTTATCCTCCCTGCGAAGGGATTACACCCTGCGGTAGCGCTATGCGCCGCCTTTTCTTATGTGCCCAACACGGCACGTAATGATCATCTATTATCTGCACCATTGTAACTTTCGTTGTACTGTCTCTCTACTGTACGTTGAACGCTGGCAGATTCAGCGGAGGGGATACCATGTCAAAAGCCACGAATACAGCAGCCACTAAGCGCAACAACCGTAAGATTCACGCCCGTAAATTCCTGGCAACACCAGAGGGGAAAGCCTGGCTTGCTAAGAAGCAGGAAGAGCGAGAGGAAATCAAGTTGGCGCGAGCGGCTAACAACATGTTTTAAACTACCGAACACGCCGCTAATTGGCTTCTATTGTCCAAAATCTGTTAGTTGCGCATTTCCTGCTCTCTGGATACCCTGATATAAATCATACAAGGAGGACAGTTTATGAGCGCACAGGCAGAGGAAGGAACATTACGCCGGATGACCTTAGGCGAGATTGCAATGGCTCGCAGAGTGTTCGGTGATTCGATAGTGTATAGCCGTGTCTGGATTCATTGCGACAGCTATTTACCGTTCGGCCTCTAGAAACAGAACTACGCGATGACTCCCAACGGGGAGTTGTGGTACAGAAAACAGATGTACAGGGAAGACTTTTCCGCAAACTCAGTTTTCGTTGAAGATAAATATGTTTTCATCCATGAATTGGGGCATGTGTGGCAACACCAGCACGGGCAATGGGTGAGAATGCGGGGTGCGTTTAGCTGGGCTGCTGAATATACCTACAGGCTGGATAAAGAAAAGCTCACTGATTACTCTCTTGAGCAGCAAGCCTCTATTTTAGCTGATTACTGGTTACTGCTGGTTTATGGGATCAGTAAGTGGTCTTACTATCAGAGACCAGGGCGCATGGGGATGTACAGGGGCGTAGACAAATTGCAGGATGTCCCTTCGCTTTACCAGAAAATCGTAACAGGGAAGGGGCGTTAAACATGAAAAACAAAATGTTGCTGGGTGTTGTATTCCTCTTAACGGGATGCCCTGGGCCTGGTGATCGAATGGTAGATCGTGAATCTACAACGGCATTTATCAAAGATAATCAAGTTTGTGTGGTGTCACCACTGGAGCCACAGGAACGGATCACTGCTATCCAAATCAACAGTGATAATAGCGACTCTCTTCACAATATTTTTGATGACAAGCCTGTTTATGTACCGAAGGGTGAGTGTCTTCCTGTATTCGGATTTAAGTTTACACCTGGAGAGCGGTATAACTTCGCGTATGACGTCCAATCTGCTAAATCAGGGGCGTATTTAGTCACTGCTGAATTTTCTTATCCCAAAGAATAAGGGGGCATTCTGCCCCCAAATCTTATTTCTTCAAGTCACCAGTACATTGATATTCCATTGTGACCATTGTTTCCATACATCCGCTTGAGGATGGTTGAGAACAAACAGAAGTTGAACCACCGAAAGGCTCAGCACCAGAATAGCCCCATGCAGCGCAACGCTGTGTGAAGTGGTTTACTGAATTTGGCCACCTGAACAGAGGTGATATGCTCATCTCAGAACAATACAGGTGTCCCAATGAAAAAAGAAATTTCAGCGCAGAGTTTAAACGCGAATCCGCTCAACTGGTCCTTGATCAGAACTACACCGTTGCAGCTGCGGCCAGTGCTATGGACGTGGGGCTTTCTACCATGACGCGATGGGTAAAGCAGTTACGGGATGAACGACAGGGTAAAATACCTAAAGCCTCCCCTATAACCCCGGAACAGATTGAAATACGTGAGCTAAAGAAAAAGCTACAACGCATTGAAATGGAAAACGACATATTAAAAAAGGCTACCGCGCTTTTGATGTCAGACTCCCTGAACAGTTCTCGTTAATCGAAAAACTCAGAGCGCAGTATCCTGTGGTCACACTCTGCCAGGTGTTCGGGGGTTCAACGCAGCAGCTACAAATACTGGGTGAAAAGCCCCGAAAAGCCAGACGGCAAGCGGGCTATATTACGTAGCCAGGTTCTGGAGCTGCATAACATTAGCCATGGCTCTGCTGGCGCGAGGAGTATCGCCATTATGGCAACCCTGAGAGGTTTCAGAATGGGACGCTGGCTTGCCGGCAGACTCATGAAAGAACTGGGACTGGTTAGTTGTCAGCAACCCACCCACCGGTATAAACGTGGTGGCCATGAACACATTGCTATCCCAAACCACCTTGAGCGACAGTTCGCAGTGACAGAGCCTAATCAGGTGTGGTGCGGCGATGTGACGTATATCTGGACAGGCAGGCGCTGGGCTTACCTCGCCATTGTTCTCGATTTGTTCGCCAGGAAACCGGTAGGCTGGGCAATGTCATTCTCACCGGACAGCAAGCTAACCATCAAAGCGCTGGAAATGGCGTGGGAAACCCGAGGTAAACCAGCGGGAGTGATGTTCCCCAGTGACCAGGGTAGCCACTACACAAGCAGGCAGATCCGGCAGTTATTGTGGCGTTACCGGATCAGGCAAAGTATGAGCCGACGCGGAAACTGCTGGGATAACAGCCCGATGGAACGCTTCTTCAGAAGTCTGAAAAACGAGTGGGTGCCAGTGACAGGCTATATAAACTTTAGCGAAGCAGCTCATGCGATCACAGACTATATCGTCGGGTATTACAGGTCGGTAAGGCCGCATGACTATAACGGTGGGTTACCCCCAAACGAATCGGAAAACCGATACTGGAAAAACTCTAAAGCCGTGGCCAGTTTTGGTTGACCACTTCAAACAACTCAACCCATCTATGCTGCACTTTCTGGCTGAATGCTTAACCCTGTCTGTTGAACTGCGGCATAACCCTAAAGGCTATACCGCCAGCGTTATGTTATCGCGCCATTAACGCAAACACTCCCCAGCCAAAGTACTCCCGCGTGTACGTCACATGACGTTCAGGCGCTATCGTCAGCTCCGCCCGAACCTCCTGCGCGAAGTCATCGTCTGGGTTTTCCTCCAGCCAGCGCCGCATGGTCATCCATTTTGCGGCTTCGTACCTGTCCCAGCCTTCCTGGTCAGCCAGCACCATTTCAACCAGGTCATAGCCCTGTTGATCGAAAGACGCAACCAGACCGGGCAGAGTGAGAAAGTCTGCAATCGACGAGATGCCGCAGGCCTGAGCTATCTCTGCCGTCGCGGGTACCTGACGCCAGTACGGTTCGCCGATGAGCATTATTCTCCCAGGCTTGAGGCTTTTTGCCAGCAGATCCATCGTCCCGGCTACGCCCCCCGCAATCCAGGTTGCGCCAACGCAGGCCGCCACGTCACATTTTTCATTCGCGACGTAGCCGGCCGCGTCGTTATGAATGAAATGGACGCGTTCGCTGACGCCGAGTTCCTCTGCGCGCCGCGTGGCCTGCGCGGTGAAGAGCGGGCTCATATCGATACCGATACCGGTAATGGCGTGATCCCTAGCCCAGGTACAAAGCATCTCTCCCGAGCCGCTGCCGAGATCGAGAATGCGAGTGCCTGGCTTCATGCGTAACACGCGGCCCAGCGTCGCGTACTTCTCTGGTGTAAAGGGGTTATGAATGCGGTGTTCGCTTTCGCTAACAGTAAAAATACGTGGGATATCCATCATCCTCTCCTTAACGATTATCAGGCTGAGCGCGAACGTTGTTCAGCCCGGTGGTGTTAATGCGGTAGGGCTGACCGTTAACGGATTTGATCAGCTTTTTGGTTTTGAGCTTTTTGAAAACGGCGAGCGTGCAGTCAGCCAGCAGTAGCCCTTCGCGGCTATAGCATTCAACGGCGGTGACGCGGCCGGAGGTATCGCGGACGTGCACAATACGGCCACCTTTGGCGAGAACGTGTAAGGTACGTTGTTCCTGACGGGATAAATTCATACTGGAAAACCTGTTTAATCATCATGTGCAAAACGTGCAAACACACAGCGGTGTCCGCATACGATTTCGGCGCATTGATAATCAGTCCGGCCTGGAAAGGTCGGGAAGCTGATTATCGGATGATTACATTCTCCAGCATCAAAGCCTCGGTTTGAGTTGATAGGTATTTACGGGGTGAATGATAACACCTGGTTATTGTCAGTGAATACCCAGGGGTGAAAAATGTGATCCCGGTTGGTATCGGGCTGAGGAGAGGGGATCATTCCTGGCCGCTCTTAATTTTGCTGTCGACCTGAGGCTGTGGTTTGCTGAAAAGATATCCCTGCACAAGCTCGCAACCCAGAGCCTGAAGCCGCTCAAGCTGCTCTTCGGTCTCAACGCCCTCAGCTATGACGCCCATATTAAGGCTTTTAGCCATACCGGTAATCAGCTTCACAATATTAAGCGCATCTTCCTGCGTAGATATCGGATTGACAAAAGATTTATCGATCTTGATTTTATCAAAATTCAGTTCGCTGAGTCTGGAGAGCGACGAATAGCCCGTGCCAAAATCATCAATGGAGATTCTTACGCCCAGTGCGCGGAGTTTTTTCAGAATCGCAATGGGGTTATTTCTGTCACTGAAGAGGGATGACTCCGTGACCTCTAACTCAAGACGGTTAGCCGGGAGCCCGGTTTCAGCCAGAACGGACTGCACCGTATTAATAAATGATTTGCTGCCCAATTGAACAGGCGAGACGTTGACGGAGATCCTGGCCGGAACAGTCCAGGAGACCGCTTCCCTACAGGCCAGTTTAAGTACGGTTTTACCTATCTCGTTGATCATGCCTGTTTTTTCAGCGGCGAAAATAAAGCTATCTGGGGAGAGCACTCCCTTTACAGGATGCATCCAGCGAATCAGCGCTTCATAGCCGTAAATTTCCTTGCTGACGGAATTCACAATAGGCTGGTAATAAACAACAAATTCATCATTCTCTATTGCTCTTGCCATATCATTTTCAAGGGTTCTGCTTTCCTGCAACTTCTGTAGCATTCGCTGGCGGAAGACTTTGATTTGCTGAGAACCTTCTTTCTTGGCTTCATAGAGCGCCAGATCGGCAAATTTATAAAGGTAATCTGAACGTCGTTCGTTATCCGATAAAACAATACCTACACAGGTGGCTATTTTTATGAGTTGATTATTGATTGTATAGGGCTTGCTGATGCTATCACTGATTTCTCGCGCGCGTGAGACGGCTGCGGTTTCGGTTAAGCCACTGGAGAGAAACGCAAATTCGTCGCCGCCCAAACGATAAAATGTCTCTGAAAAGCGGCCCAAAGCATTAAGGCGCGTGGATACCTCACGTAACAGTAAATCCCCGGTATCATGACCGTAGGTATCATTCACCTCTTTGAACCGGTCTAAATCGAATAACATCACCGTGACCGAAATATGTTTTTTCTCAGCCTGTAGATTAAGTTTATTGAGATCATCCCAAAAGAAAAGACGGTTTTTCATGCCGGTAAGGGAGTCATGATAAACATCGTATTCCAGTTTTGTATTCTGGATTTGCAGGGTTTCTTTGGATAGCTGAAGTTCTTCAGCCAGCGTTTTCACCTGCATATGGGCTTTCAGGATATTTTTATTTTGATAGATAATCAAAAAGCCCAGTATGAAGCTTAAAATAACCAGCAACAGCGAAAGTGCCGAATAAATATAATACAGAACCTGTATTTTAAGGTTGGTTTCATTGATTGTATTAACATCTTTTGTTAAAGCCGTGGATGAAAGCTGGCTTAGCGGGGCATCCAGTGAATGCATATTTTTCAGATAGAGCTTTAACTCTGAACGGCTCATTTTCTCAAGATGACCATCCAGATAGTTCAGTATATTTTCCAGGCGTAAGGCGAGCGCCTGATGCGCTTTTTCGCTGTTTATATAACGACCCAGGCCGCCCTCTTTCAATAAATCATTCTGGCTCAGCATGATTTCCAGGCGCATGCGAACCTGGTCTACCGTAACGTCATCAGTCTCGGTTGCGTACAGTCCAATCCATGATTCAAATCGGTAATATTCAGATACCAGTTGGGCTACAGACCAGGACTCAGTGTAGTGAGTCAATTTTTGCAACTCTTGCTGACGATCGTAAACAAGAAATGCTATATATCCCGTAGTGATAAAAAGAGAAAAAATGATACCAACCAGTATCCTGTTCATTATGTTCTCCTGAACTACTATTCAATCTTCATTTTGCTGACCTGCCATGCCGATCGCGAGTAATAAATCTGATTATTGAGTTCAGGAAGACTGTCATAAGGGTAGACGATGAATGACGGACCTTTATCGCGGATGCGCATATATTCGCCATTGACCTTTAAAGCCAGGATGGCGTTGTATTTCTGGAAGTCGCTGAGAGGGATGACGGTAGTGTAATCATTGAGTGCAATCACATTCAGGACAGAACCCTTTGCACCCACATACTCCATGAGTTTGCGCATCGGTATACCCTCAAACTTCGTGCGGCCATTATACCAGGGAGAGGTCGTCTGGAAACTCACCATGCCCAGTTTTTCAAGGCTGGCAATATCAAAAACGGCATTTCCATTTTCGTTCGTATTTTCTATATTACCGCTAATGGTTAAGATGGGTTTGCCCACAGGCTTTGGCAGTTCGCCAGCCCAGCTTAAACTTTGTACCAAAAAGCAGCACAGCATTAGGATTATTCGCATATTGGCCTCCTCTTTTTAACAGAAGTATAAGAATTATAAGTTATTTATCCTATAAGTTTGTCTATTTTGTTGAACGCCACGCCTTTTTGCAAACGCTACTTGATTAAAATCATTAAAATCATAAAAATCAAAATGATAGCTGTATTTTTCCCCGTGATTGCAGACCGCTGGCTGAAGCTTACGTTTTTTAAAACATAAAAACTTAGTGTAATAAACCACCCGAGTTTAAAAAATGATCGCTTTGATTTATTGATATATTTACGCACCCCCATTTTTTTATCAATGGTGGCATCGTTAAGATGAATTTATTTGTACAAAGAATGATAACGCACCCTCAATGTGAGGGAATAAGAGAGTGCGCGTACCTCTGACGTCGTTGGCACTGAGTTTCGCTTAACCCGCCTCCAGCATACTGAAACTGACGATCCGCGAGCGCCCCAGCTCTTTCGCCCGGTAGAGCGCCACGTCTGCCGCGCGCAGCAGGTCGTCGCTTTGGGCGTGCTGCGGGTAACTGGCGATCCCGATCGACACATCTACCGGGCCAATCTCAGCAAGCCCATAACGTAGCGACAGCGTATGGACGCCGTTATAAATCTCCGTTGCGCAGGCGTGAGCCGCGTCCTCATCCGCACCCGTAAGTAGCACCAGAAACTCTTCACCACCAAAGCGGAAGGCCAGGCCGGCATCGTGCACGGCACGCTGAACAATTGTCGCCACGCTCTTAATCACATGATCGCCAGCCTCATGGCCGAAGCGATCGTTAATGCTTTTAAAGTGATCGATGTCGATCATCATGCAGCTCACCGGTTCATCATTGCGCATCGCCTGAGCTATCTGAGTGCGCAGGGTATCTTCAAGGTGGTGGCGGTTACGCAAGCCGGTGAGCGGGTCGAATAGCGCTTTTTCCAGCAGGGCATCGCGCAGACGCTGGTTGGCCAGCGCCAGACCCAGGGCTTCCGCCATTAATTCGAGATAGGCGCGGGACGGTGCCGTTTCAGGCGTGATGTTCTGAAACGACAGCAAACCAATGGCTTCCCCCTGCGCAATGAGCGGCACGCAGAATGAACTGTCTTTTTGTGATTCAGGCAGATGCTGGCAACCGATATCCGGCTCGCCGTTGACCGGTGGGTGGCTCTGACCACGGCGTATGGCCCAGCATTGATCGGGGTGGAAAGCATTTTTTTCTCCCTGGGGAGATAACCATTCCGCCGCACAGCGCATCTCCCACGGGTTTCGATCCAGAATATACAGACGCCCGGCGACACCCGGCGCAATGTTGGGAGCAAACAGCTCTGCCACCTCAATCACGTCGCTAACGTTCTCGCAGCCCTGCAAGCGCTGGGTCATTCGCGCGAGCAGCTCGCGGATGGCCCAGTCTGCGTCGCGTTCTTTTTCAAGCCGCTGCCTTGCCAGCCCGTTCTCGCGGAAAATGCGAATGGCCTGCGCCATATCGCCTATCTCATCGACCTGGTTGAAATTTGGCGTTTCGACGGCGTAATCCTGTGAGGCCAGCCGGTGAACCACATCACTGAGGCGCACCACCGGGCGCAGCACGCGGTGCTTGAGAATAAAACCCATCACGAATAAGAAGAGCAGGGCGGTCAGACCGACCATCATTTCAGAGGCGGTACGCAGGGTTTTTGACGTGTTGGTCGCTGCCTGGACATCGGCGATAATGCGCTTATCCAGAAGCACACGAAAATGGTCAATCTTGCTTTGGGCGCGTTCCATTTCAAGTTCGTAGATTTTGCCGAAGAGTAACGCAATGGCCTGTTGTTCCTCACCCCGGGCGACGCTGGCAATTGCTGCCTGCTGTTCATCCTGTAGGTCATCGACAATCTTCAGCCCTTCGTACAGCAGCGCCAGCTCTTCGCCCGTTGCGCCCGTATCTTTTAACTGGCCCAGCTTGCGCTCGATATTCTTCAGTTCGCCTTCTTTCGCCTGGTACGTTTTCAGCACATCGGGCTCTTTTTTGATGGCGTAAAGGCGCGCTAAGTCGGAGAGCATCCAGGTTTCTGCTTCAATCTCTTCCGTAAGCTGGTCAAAAATTTGTCGTTGCTTAACAGCCTGACGTTCTACGTTGTCGGCATGGGAAGCCATCAGCATGACGATACCGGAGGCAATGGTCAGGCACACCGTGACACCATAAGCCCAGTTTGTGATCGTGGCGATTCGCACCTGTTGGATCCTTCTACGACAAATGTGGAAGAGCGTTCATTAAAGATTATAGAAAACCCCTGATTTATCGCGAAAAAAAAGGCGGCACCGGGCCGCCTGTCAAAACGCGTTTAGTTATAGGTCCGGAGGATTTTTTCCTTCTTCGATAAAATCTGCGTCCAGCTCCTCGGCGTTGCCTGCGTGGTCGCGGCCGGAGAAGAGGTTCCAGCAGGCGATAAACAGGGCGGCAATCAGCGGCCCAATCACAAAGCCGTTAATGCCGTACAGCTCCATACCGCCGAGCGTGGTGATCAGTATCAGGTAGTCCGGCATTTTGGTGTCTTTGCCCACCAGCAGCGGACGTAAAAGGTTGTCCACCAGCCCGACGATAATGACAAAGAAGCCCACAATGAACAGACCCTGCCACAGCTGGTGAGTGGCAAACAGGAAGATGGCGGCGGGAACCCAGACGATAGCCGAGCCGACGGCGGGCACCAGGGAGAGGAACGCCATCAGCGCTCCCCACAGTACGCTACCGTCAATACCGACGATGGCAAAGGCGATACCGCCAAGCGTACCCTGAACCACCGCCACGACCGCCGTACCTTTTACCGTAGCTCGCGAGACGCCGACAAACTTCGCGAACAGGTGCTGTTTGACGAAGTCAGACAGCGGCAGCGAGTCGAGGATCTGGCGCACCAGATAGGGCCCGTCTTTGAGCAGGAAAAACAGCAGGTACAGCATAATGCCGAAGCTAATAGCAAAGCCGAACGTCCCTTTACCAATCAGGAACGCGCTACCCGCCAGATACTGTCCGCCCTGTAACGCGACATCGGAAAGCTTTTTCTGGATCTGCGCGGCGTTGGTCAGGTTGTGATCCGCCAGGAAGCCGCTGGCCCAGTCCGGCAGGCGGTTGAAGATACCGGCGATGACTTCCGGGAACTGCGTGTTGTTCTGTTGCAGCTTGGTGTAAACCATGTTCAGTTCCACCGCGAGCGAGGAAAGGATCACCATCAACGGAATAAACACGATCAGGCAGATAATGCCGAGTGTGAGGAGGGAAGCCAGCCCGTTGCGATCGCCCAGCGCGGTACGCAGTTTGTTTTTCACCGGGTTGAAAATGATGGTCAGGATCGCGGCCCACAGAATCGCCGAGAAATAGGGTGACAGCACGTCAAAGAAAGCCCAGGTTACAAGGGCCAGGATGAGAATAAAGAAACCTTTGGTCAGTCCGTTAAATCGCATAGTGAGTCCTGGTGAAGAAGAAACTGTGTCGACTATAGAACTGATTTAAGGATTTACCAATAATTGCGCCGAAGTCGTGCCGGGTGGCTTTTTGTTAACAATCGCGGTATAACACCCTTCTTTGGATGTTTAGATGTCCATACGTTTAGAAGGTAATATGCAAACAGAACAACAAAACGGGCAGCTTAAGCGCACCATGAAAACCCGCCACCTGATTATGCTCTCGCTGGGTGGCGTTATCGGCACAGGGTTATTCTTCAATACCGGATACATCATTTCGACAACTGGCGCGGCGGGCACGCTGCTGGCGTATCTTATCGGTGCGCTGGTGGTCTGGCTGGTTATGCAGTGTCTGGGCGAGCTCTCCGTGGCGATGCCGGAAACCGGGGCGTTCCACGTCTACGCCGCTCGTTATCTCGGCCCGGCGACAGGGTATACCGTGGCGTGGCTGTACTGGCTTACGTGGACAGTGGCGCTGGGATCGAGCTTTACCGCAGCCGGGTTCTGTATGCAGTACTGGTTCCCGCAGGTTCCCGTCTGGACGTGGTGCGTCGTCTTTTGCGTGGTGATTTTTGCTCTTAATGTGATTTCCACGCGTTTCTTCGCCGAAGGGGAATTCTGGTTCTCGCTGGTGAAAGTCATCACCATCATCGCCTTCATTATTCTCGGCGGAGCGGCGATCTTCGGTTTTATCCCGATGCAGGATGGTTCACCGGCGCCGGGCTTGAGCAACATTACTGCCGAAGGCTGGTTCCCGCACGGCGGTCTGCCGATCCTGATGACCATGGTGGCGGTCAACTTTGCCTTCTCAGGTACAGAGCTTATCGGCATCGCGGCAGGGGAAACGGAAAACCCACACAAGGTTATTCCGGTTGCTATTCGCACCACCATCGCCCGGCTCATCATCTTCTTTATTGGCACCGTGTTTGTGCTGGCGGCGCTGATCCCCATGCAGCAGGCTGGCGTGGAGAAAAGTCCGTTTGTGCTGGTGTTTGAAAAGGTCGGCATTCCGTATGCGGCGGATATCTTTAACTTCGTGATCCTGACGGCGATCCTCTCGGCGGCGAACTCGGGCCTGTACGCCTCTGGCCGTATGCTGTGGTCTCTGTCTAACGAGAAAACGCTGCCGCGCTGCTTTGCCCGCGTCAACAAAAACGGCGTGCCGCTGACGGCGCTCTCCGTTTCCATGCTGGGCGGCGTGCTGGCGCTGTTCTCCAGCGTGGTCGCGCCGGATACGGTGTTTGTGGCGCTGTCAGCCATTTCCGGTTTTGCGGTGGTGGCAGTGTGGATCAGCATCTGCGCGTCGCACTTTGTGTTTCGTCGCCGTCACGTGCAGTCCGGGCAACCGCTTTCGGCGTTGCAGTATCGCGCGCCATGGTATCCGCTGGTGCCCGTGCTTGGCTTTATCCTCTGCCTGGTGGCCTGCGTCGGCCTGTGGTTTGACCCCAGCCAGCGTATTGCCCTTTATTGCGGGCTTCCGTTTGTCGCCCTGTGTTATGGTGCGTACTACCTGACCCGAAACCTGACCACGCAGGAGCCTGAACATGTCGCAGAATAATCCGCTTACCGCCCTCCTTGAAAACCAGCCGTTTGTCGTGCTGGATGGGGCAATGGCAACGGAGCTGGAAGCGCGCGGTTGTAACCTTGCCGACAGCCTCTGGTCGGCTAAAGTGCTGATGGAAAACCCGGAGCTGATCCGTGACGTACACCTCGACTACTACCGCGCGGGGGCACAGGTGGCGATCACCGCCAGCTATCAGGCGACACCCGCGGGCTTTGCCGCTCGCGGGCTGGACGAGTCGCAATCCCGGGCGTTGATTGGCAAAAGCGTAGAGCTGGCACGCAAAGCGCGGGAAGTGTACCTGGCTGAGAACGCAAATGCAGGCACGCTGCTGGTGGCGGGATCTGTGGGCCCTTACGGCGCGTATCTGGCCGATGGTTCCGAGTATCGCGGCGATTACGTGCGTAGCGCTGAAGAATTCACCGCCTTCCACCGCCCGCGTGTAGAGGCGCTATTGGATGCGGGCGCGGATTTGCTGGCCTGTGAAACGCTGCCTTCGTTCACTGAGATTAAGGCGCTGGCGGCGTTGCTGACGGCGTATCCCCGCGCCCGGGCATGGTTCTCATTTACCCTGCGTGACAGCGAGCACCTGAGTGACGGAACGCCGCTGCGGGATGTCGTTTCTGCGCTGGAAAACTACCCGCAGGTTGTCGCGCTGGGGATCAACTGTATCGCGCTGGAAAACACCACCTCGGCGCTGACGCATCTGCACAGCCTGACATCGCTGCCGCTGGTGGTCTATCCGAACTCCGGCGAGCATTATGATGCGGTGAGCAAAACCTGGCATCACCACGGTGAAGCGTGCGAGACGCTGGCGGGGTATTTACCGCAGTGGCTGGCGGCTGGCGCTAAATTAATCGGGGGATGTTGCCGGACCACGCCGAAAGATATTGCTGCGCTGACGGTTCAGCGCTGAGGTCTTTGCCGGGTGGCGGCTGCGCCTTACCCGGCGAAACAACCGCACAAAATTCACTATCCTTTCCCGCTTTTTTTCTAAAAACGAATCGTCATTAGCGATTCTTTTTTATTCCTTTATCAAAATTCTCGCGCCGGAAATACTGCTCTCATAACAACAAGGGAGCAGACATTATGGCAATTTCATCGCGGATCACACTTCTCGGCGCACTGGCGCTGTGGGCATTTCAGGCGCAGGCGGTGGACGTCACCGTCGCGTATCAGACTTCCGCTGAGCCGGCGAAAGTCGCGCAGGCGGATAACACCTTCGCCAAAGCGAGCGGGGCGAACGTCGACTGGCGCAAGTTCGACAGCGGCGCCAGCGTGGTACGCGCCCTGGCCTCCGGCGATGTGCAGATCGGTAATATTGGCTCCAGCCCGCTGGCGGTGGCCGCCAGCCAGCAGGTGCCGATTGAAGTTTTCCTGCTGGCGTCGCAGCTCGGAAATTCCGAAGCGCTGGTGGTGAAGAAAAGCATCACGAAACCCGAAGATTTGATCGGCAAACGCATCGCGGTGCCGTTTATCTCCACCACGCATTACAGCCTGCTGGCAGCGCTGAAACACTGGGGCATTAAGCCCGGCCAGGTGCAGATCATCAACCTGCAACCTCCGGCCATTATTGCCGCCTGGCAGCGTGGCGACATCGACGGAGCATACGTCTGGGCGCCCGCCGTCAACGAACTGGAAAAAGAGGGCACCGTGCTGACCGACTCCGAAAAAGTGGGGCAGTGGGGCGCGCCAACCCTTGATGTCTGGGTGGTACGTAAGGACTTTGCCGAGAAACACCCTGAAGTGGTGAAAGCCTTCGCCAAAAGCGCCATCGACGCACAGCAGCCATACATCAGCAACCCGGATGAATGGCTGAAACAGCCCACCAACCTGGAGAAACTCTCACGTCTGAGCGGCGTGCCGGAAGCTGACGTGCCGGGGCTGGTAAAAGGCAACACCTATCTGACGCCTGCTCAGCAGGTCCAGCAGCTGAACGGGCCGGTAAGCAAAGCGATTGTTGACACTGCGACGTTCCTGAAAGAGCAGGGCAAAGTGCCTGCGGTGGCGGCGGATTACAGCCAGTTCGTGACCGATCGCTTTGTGAAATAAGGGGGCTGCAATGCTGAACATTACAAACCTGTCTGCCGATTACGGCGGCAAACCCGCCCTGGAAGCGATCAACCTGACGCTGGACAGCGGTGAACTGCTGGTGGTGCTGGGACCGTCCGGCTGCGGGAAAACGACGCTGCTGAACCTGATCGCCGGGTTTGTACCGTATCAGCACGGCTCGATCCAACTGGAAGGGAAACGGGTCACGGGGCCGGGCGCAGAGCGCGGCGTGGTTTTCCAGAACGAAGGGTTACTCCCGTGGCGAAACGTTCAGGAAAACGTTGCGTTTGGTCTGCAACTGGCCGGTGTAGCACGTGAACAGCGCCTGAATACGGCGCGCGATATGCTGAAAAAGGTCGGGCTGGAGGGGGCTGAAAAACGCTTTATCTGGCAGCTTTCAGGCGGGCAGCGTCAGCGCGTCGGGATCGCCCGTGCGCTGGCGGCTAACCCACAGCTGCTGTTGCTGGACGAACCTTTCGGGGCGCTGGATGCCTTCACCCGCGAGCAGATGCAAACCCTGCTGCTGCGCCTGTGGCACGAAACCGGCAAGCAGGTGCTGTTAATCACCCACGATATCGAAGAGGCCGTGTTTATGGCGACGGAGCTGGTGCTGCTCTCACCGGGGCCGGGACGCGTGCTGGAGCGCCTGCCGCTTGAGTTTGCCCGGCGCTATGTGGCGGGAGAGCCAGTACGCAGCATCAAATCCGATCCGCTGTTTATTGAACAGCGTGAATACGTCTTAAGCCGCGTGTTTGAGCAACGGGAGGCGTTCTCATGAGCATTGTTTTCAGTGAAAAAACGCGGCGGACGCGCCTTGCCTTACGCTGGCCGTTCTCTCGCCAGATCACTTTAAGCGTCAGCACGCTGGTGGTGTTGCTGGCGGTATGGTGGGCGGTTGCCGCGCAGCAGTGGGTAAGCCCGCTGTTTCTGCCCCCGCCAGGCCAGGTTCTGGAAAAACTGATTACTATCGCCGGGCCGCAGGGCTTTATGGATGCCACTCTCTGGCAGCATTTAGGCGCCAGTCTGACGCGTATTCTGGTGGCGCTGCTGGCGGCGGTCATTATTGGCGTTCCGGTGGGGATCGCGATGGGACTGAGCCCGACGGTACGCGGCATTCTCGACCCGCTGATAGAGCTTTACCGTCCCGTCCCGCCGCTGGCTTACTTGCCCCTGATGGTGATCTGGTTTGGCATCGGGGAGACGTCAAAGATCTTACTGATATACCTGGCGATTTTTGCGCCGGTCGCGATGTCGGCCCTGGCTGGCGTAAAGAGTGCGCAGCAGGTACGCATACGTGCGGCGCAGTCGCT
>NZ_QFRV01000346.1:0-988 GCF_004136805.1 Enterobacter cloacae complex sp. GF14B | reverse complement strand
GTGACCGATCGCGGCGTGTTTTACCAGAGTCAGTACGCCATTGGCGGAGGCCAGCGCTGGTCAAACGCCTTCAGTGCCGCCTCCATGCGTACCCTGGGCTGGTCACGGGGGGCACACGGCGTGCGTCACAGCTACGCCCAGCAACGGATGCAGGAGCTGCAAAAACTCGGTCTGGTTCGTGATATGGCCCTGCGTACCGTGAGCCAGGAAATGGGCCATTTTCGTCCGGAAATCACGGAGACATACCTGCGATGACAAGAACGTTTATTTTATTGTGTACCGGTGTTTTCGCCATCGCGTACGCCCTGTATGAGCTGAAACATATGGGCGTTTACTATCCGGATGCCAGTAATCCGCAGCTGTTCACTGGCTGGAAGGCGGTCACCGAACTCGGTCCCGCAATCCTGGCTACGGTGATCGCAGCCACAGCGTTCTCGCTGTGGCTGTTCATTTTGTTTATCAGAAGCTCAAAGTCCCGACGGATACAGCGCGAGATAAGCGGATATCAGCAGGCACTGAAGGAGGCAGAAGAGGCGCATACCGCCAGACAAAATGCCCTTATCAGGGATCACAACATGAAGACAGAACCCCTGCAACGTCACTATTGTGATGCGGCGAATGTACTGCGGGAAGAGTATGCGAAAAGAGAAAAGCGCTGGCGTCAGGCGTTGCAGAATGCCCGGGAAGAAGCCAGGCAGGAGCTGGAGGAACAGACGGAGGCACTGAATCAGCGCGCGTCCGGCCTGCTGGTACAGGAGCAGACACTGAAAGCCAGAATGGAGGAAGTCAGAAAGTATGTTGCCGGGGAGCGGCATAACACCGAGCTGGCCCGTCTGGAAGCAGAGAAAGCAGAGGAAAGACGGAGAAATGCCTGCGCGACGGCGGAACGGCGCAGACGGAAACTGGAAAAACTCCAGGCCACTGGCGGAACAGCAGGGCAAAAACACTGAGGCATTTCAGGACTGCCAGAAACGCCACCAGGCACGGG
>NZ_QFRV01000345.1:0-993 GCF_004136805.1 Enterobacter cloacae complex sp. GF14B | reverse complement strand
CACTACCGCAGCGCGCCGCCGCAGGCCGCACGCGTGGGTATGAGTGTGGTTCACCACTGTAGCGGCCCGTGCGGGGTTCACAGCCACCAGCATGACTTTGCCCGCACGTCAGCGATGCCGGTATCCGACGATAACGCTTTCTGGGGGGCGCTGGGTTGCAGCTGCTTTGCATTCTGATGAAACAAAATGACGCTTCGTCCCGGATCGATCCGGGGCTGTTCTTTCTGCGCCTGACCGGCAGCCTGCTGCTGCTTTACGTGCACGGCCTGCCGAAGGTGCTGCACTTCAGCGAAGAGCTGACGCGCATCGAAGATCCGTTTGGTTTCGGGCCGTATGCCAGTCTGATCCCGGCGATCGTCGCCGAGGTGATCTGCCCGCTGTTTATCATTGCGGGGGTTTACACCCGCCTGGCGTGCCTGCCGATTATCGCCGTGCTGCTGGTGGCGATGCTGGCGGTTCATCCGAACTGGTCGATTGCCGAAGGGCAGTTTGGCTGGCTGCTGCTGATTATCTTCACCACCCTTGCCCTCACCGGGCCGGGCCAGTGGCGAGTGCAGCGTAAAACAACGGAGAGGTTCGCATGACCCAGGTAAACGACGTTCGCGACGCACACGTCGAGACGACGCCCGCCCCGGCGGTTTCACCCTGGCAGCCGCTGAGCCAGCCGGTGTTCCGCATGCTGTGGATCGCCACGGTGGTCTCTAACGTCGGCTCATGGATGAGCGACGTCGGCATCAACTGGAGCATGCTGACGCTCAGCGCCGATCCGCTGGATATCGCGCTGGTGCAGGCGGCGAGCAGCCTGCCGATGTTCCTTTTCGCCCTGCCGTCCGGGGTGATGGCGGACATCGTTGACCGACGTAAATACCTGCTCTTCTCCCAGCTGTGGGTGTTCATCGCCGCCGCCGGGCTGACGCTGCTCTCCTTCACCGGACACGTCACCCCTACCGTTCTGCTGGTGGCGACGTTTCTGCTGAGCGTGGGCGCGGCGAT
>NZ_QFRV01000344.1:0-995 GCF_004136805.1 Enterobacter cloacae complex sp. GF14B | reverse complement strand
CGATAAACCCCGGCGTGGACTGGCAGCGTACCGGCTGCTTTCCCCAGCTCAGCGCCAGCTCGCACAGCGCATCGGCCACTTCTGGTGAGGTCGCCAGCCCGCTGACCACCTCCACCAGCTTCATCACCGGGGCAGGATTGAAGAAGTGCAGCCCGGCGACGCGTTCAGGGTGGTTTATCTCCGCCGCAATCGCGGTAACGGAAATGGACGAGGTATTGCTGGCGAGCAGCGTCTGCGGCGGGCAAACCTCTGCCAGCTGGGTAAACAGCGCCTTTTTCACTTCAAGCCGCTCGGAGGCCGCCTCGATCACCAGATCGGCTTTCGCCAGAGCACTGATATTCGTCACCGGCGTCAGGCGGGCGAGGATCTGCTCCCCGGCGTCGGCAGAGAGTTTTCCACGCGCAACGCGTGAGGACAGCCGCTGGCGAATGCCGTCGACGGCGCGGGAAATCGCCGCTGCGTCAATGTCGTACACCAGAACCGGATGACCGTGGCTGGCTGCCACTTCGGCAATCCCGGCGCCCATGGTGCCGCTGCCAATGACGGCGACCGTATGGATATTCACCATCTTATTTCCCCGTAAAGTTCGGCGCGCGTTTTGCCAGGAACGCGCTGACGCCTTCCCGGTAGTCGTCGCTGCGTCCGGCCAGGCGTTGATAGTCGCGCTCCAGATCAAGCTGGGCGTCGAGGGTGTTGGTTTCGGCGGCGTTGATCGCCTGCTTGATCAAGCCCAGGCCAAAGGTCGGCTGCGAGGCAAAATGCAGCGCCATCTGCTGTACGGTGGCGGAGAGCTGCTCGTCGTCCACCACCTGCCAGATCATTCCCCAGGCCTGTGCCTGCTCAGCGCTGAGCTTATCGCCCAGCAATGCCAGCCCCATGGCGCGGGCGCGTCCGGCCACGCGCGGCAGCAGCCAGGTGCCGCCGCAGTCCGGGACGAGGCCGAGCTTGCTGAAGGCCATCACAAAACTGGCGGAGCGCGCCGCAATCACCATGTC
>NZ_QFRV01000343.1:0-710 GCF_004136805.1 Enterobacter cloacae complex sp. GF14B | reverse complement strand
ACAAACAGAAAAAGTGATGATTATCAAAAAGTATTTGTCAGAGGAAAATGTGTTAGATTCTCCCCTGCTGCGATCAACAAGTACCTGGGCAGACCTACTGAAGGAGTGGTGGATATTGATGTTTCTGAGCATCAGATTGCCAAGGAAATCACTGCCAAACGAGTCCAGCATTGGCCAAAGAAAGGGAAGCTTTCTGCAGGGAAGCTGAGTGTGAAGTATGCAATTCTGCATAGGATTGGCGCTGCAAACTGGGTACCCACCAATCATACTTCCACTGTTGCCACAGGTTTGGGTAAATTTCTGTATGCTGTTGGAACCATGTCCAAATTTAATTTTGGAAACTATATTTTTGATCAAACTGTTAAGCATTCAGAATCCTTTGCTGTCAAATTACCCATTGCCTTCCCAACTGTATTGTGTGGCATTATGTTGAGTCAACATCCCAATATTTTAAACTACACTGACTCTATAATGAAGAGAGAATCTCCTCTATCCCTGCATTACAAACTGTTTGAGGGGACACATGTCCCAGACATTGTCTCGACATCAGGGAAAGCTGCTGCTTCAGGTGCTGTGTCCAAGGATGATTTGATTGCTGAACTCAAGGACACATGCAAGGTGCTGGAGGCAACCATCAAAGCCAACACAGAGAAGAAAATGGAGCTGGAATGCCTGGTCAAAAGACTCTCAGACAATGGCGTTGATGATGG
>NZ_QFRV01000342.1:0-998 GCF_004136805.1 Enterobacter cloacae complex sp. GF14B | reverse complement strand
TGACGCAGCTGGCGCGCATCGCTGCATGGTTAACGCCGGACACCGTTCCCGGTCTCGATACGCTAAACCTGATGCAGGCCCAGCTGATTCGCCAGTGGCCTGACAGCACCTTGCCGTGCCTCGACGTCGGGGCGCTGGAGCCATTGCGATGAGTTTTACCGACTGGCCGTGGCGGCACTGGCGCACCCGGCGTGCCGATAAACCCGCGCTGCGTTTAGACGATGTAACGCTCAGTTGGACTCAGCTGGGCAAGCGTATCGATCGTCTGGCAGCCGGTTTTCAGTCTCAGGGCGTTGCTGACGGTGACGGCGTCATGCTGCTCGCCCACAACCACCCGCAGACCCTGCTGGCCTGGCTGGCGCTGCTTCAGTGCGGCGCCCGCATTTTGCCGGTGAACCCTCAGCTTCCCCGTCCGCTGCTGGACGTCCTCCTGCCGCAGATGACCCTGCGTTTTGCGCTGGTGCTTAACGGTGAGTATGACGGTCTGCCCGCGCTGGCATTAAGAGAGGGCGAGGGGCAGGGGGACGTGACGTGGCGGGCAGAACGACTGGCCTCAATGACGCTCACCTCCGGCTCCACCGGTTTGCCAAAAGCGGCGGTGCACACCTGTGCCGCCCACCTTGCCAGCGCAAAAGGGTTGCTGGCGCTGATGCCTTACGGCGATAGCGACGACTGGCTGCTCTCTCTGCCGCTGTTTCACGTCTCCGGTCAGGGGATTTTGTGGCGCTGGTTACAGGGCGGAGGCCGTCTCACCGTGCGCAAAAAACAGCCGCTGGAGCAGGCACTACAGGGCTGTACCCACGCCTCGCTGGTGCCAACGCAGCTGTGGCGACTGCTTAATTCACACCATCCCGTCGCGCTGAAAGCCGTGCTGCTCGGCGGGGCGGAAATCCCCGTTGCGCTGACCGAACAGGCGCGCGAGCAGGGGATCCGTACATTCTGCGGCTACGGTCTGACCGAGTTCGCCTCCACCGTCTGCGCCAAAGAGGCCGACGGCG
>NZ_QFRV01000341.1:0-1005 GCF_004136805.1 Enterobacter cloacae complex sp. GF14B | reverse complement strand
CAATAGGCTTCAAGCAACACATGAAGGTAACATGGGTAGGGACCTGACATGTGTCCTTGCTGCCTCTTCAAGCTGGGGCTTCCCTTGTGAGTGTGAGTGTGTGTTCTCTCTCTAATCCCTAGGAAAAGGGCTCGCCCCCCCTCTTGTAGGGATGCTTTTGACTTTAGGAGCTCAAGCACCTTAGTCATCAAGCATGACAAAGCACTTGGACTAGGGGGTATTCCCACAAGCATCTCAGGCAAGCATGTCAAGGCACCTCAAGCACCTTAATCAAGCGGCAAGTCAAGCACCTCAAGCATGGAGTAAGTCAAGCACCTTAATCAAGCACCTCAAGCAGGACAAACACCTCAAGCACCTCAAGCAGGACAAACACCTCGAGCTTGGGCCGGGTTCCCACCTCAAGCTCAGCCCTAGCTTGCCTAAGGTCAAAGGACTTTTAACGCTAACCATTGGAGGTCTTTAATGAAGCTAACCCTAAGGTATTTTAAGCTCCATTAGTTAGCCTTGCTCTTTGACAGACCATCTCTCATTTGGACCCCTTTACCATTGGCCCCGTGTTGAGATAGATCTCAAAGCACATGTCTATATTCTAACCCTTGTTCTCGTTTATCCTCCCACATTAAATGATCATTTCCCTCATGTATACGTAGGTTTTGCTTAGTCTACGCTTTCCACATAGAGTGGTCCTCAATAACAAGAAGTTGAATGTTCTATTGAGAAGTCCTTCACATTGGCAATCTCGCTAATTTTGATTGTTTTGTTATGGTGATAGTGTTGAGATGTCAAGCTCTCCATGAGCTGGCACTCTTGGTAGGCCTTGGTGACCGTTGGCCACATTTACATCACCGACACAGTTGGTGACCGACATGGCGTATCCTCGACAGGGATTCTACAACTGGCATATCTATCTAGCCAGCATAGCTACTTAGCGGGTTCACATTATGGACCGCATCTCTCTTTTGGTTGTACTCCTTATGTAGTCAGTTTTTCATTATGTAAATACAC
>NZ_QFRV01000340.1:0-1007 GCF_004136805.1 Enterobacter cloacae complex sp. GF14B | reverse complement strand
AGGCCACACCTAAGGCTCAAAAGCTACGAAGGCTAGGAGTCATTAAGGAGCAGGCTCTACTCAAGGAGGTAAGAAAGCTTCTAGCAGCAGGCTTCATTTACCCAGTGGAGAATTCAGAGTGGGTCTCTCCCTTTGTTGTCACTCCTAAGAAAAACGGAAAGTGGAGGGTGTGTGTGGATTACCATCCACTCAATGAGGCAACAAAAAGAGATCACTTTCCCCTCCCATTTCAGGATGAGATACTAAATGAGGTAGCTGGTCATGAGAAGTACACTGTGTGCGATGGTTACTCAGGTTACTTTCAAATAGGAATTGCATTGGAGGATCAATTGAAAACAACCTTTATCACTCCTTGGGGTTGTTATGCTTTTAGAGTCATGCCATTTGGTCTGACAAATGCTCCTGCAACATTCCAACGTTTCATGAATATGGTGTTTCAAGCATTCTTTGGAAAGTCAATTAGGGTGTTCATTGATGATTTCTGTATTTATAGCTCAAAATCATTGCATCTACAAAGGGTAGAAGAAGGTTTAAAGAAGCTCTATGACATGGGAGGTCAACTCAACCCCGACAAGTGTCACATAGCTGAGGATGAAGTGATCTTGCTTGGTCACAAAGTTTCCTATAAAGGCATTGAGGTGGATCCTTCAAAGGCAAAGGCTCTTATTGAGCTACCATCACCCAAGAGTCTTAAGGAGGTCATCTCATTCATTCAAAAGGTGAAGTATATGTCACGCTTCATTCACTTAGCCTCGGAGTTGCTTCACCCTTTGCAAAAGTTGACACAACAAGTGCAATTTGCATGTACTGATGAGCTTGAAGAGTATTTTTGTAACATTAAAATCATTTTGTCAGAGCTACCAAAACTCATGCCTCTTTGTTGGGAGTACACATTCTTTGTTAGCTCTAGTGTTGGGAAGGAAAAAATTGGGGTTGTTTTATTACAACAAGATCCCCACAATACCAGGATGCGGCCCATCTACTTTGCTAGTAGGGTCATGAATGCT
>NZ_QFRV01000339.1:0-1007 GCF_004136805.1 Enterobacter cloacae complex sp. GF14B | reverse complement strand
AACCGATGCCCTGGGCTGATAGGGGTTAGCCGTCGCCTTGGTAGGCTAGTAGGCATTTGGAACACCTTCTTGAGGGTTCAAGGAGCTGAGAGTCTTACCTAGACTTGCCTTGGGATGGTAGCTTTGTATTGTGCTTTACTTTTTTCTATGAATGACAAAAACAAAACTTCCATGAGCTTCAAAAAGTTGTGGCAATGTACTAATAGATTAGGAGCTTTTTTATAGCCCATCGAAATGATAGACTTGAATGATTTATTAAGGTTGGTCACATAGTTTCTAGGCTAGTAGGTTTATGAACTTGCATAAGCCTAGGGTCTTAGATTATTGCTTGTGTTTCATGCATGAAACTGAATATTCATGTGGTTTAATCTTCATGATAGTTTGAGTGTTTTTTTTGCTTTATGTTTGTTAGTTTTTTACTATGATTCACCCATCTTTTAGAAGCAAAAAATTCACTTTGCATGATTGTTCATTGTGCTTCATGTTTTATCCTTGTTGGCCTTTGATGCTGATTACTTGTTCTTATGTTTTGCAGCTCAACACTTCTTCCATGGACTTGCTTTCTACCATGTCAACGTGTTTTTCTTCACCGGCACACGAGGACGTGCGCCAAATTAGGAAGGGGGAAATGTTAGTAGCGGCTAACATAGGCTACATTGAATATGCATCAAGAGGGAGATATGCTGTGGTTGTGCATAATATCTCCAACTCACCTTGTATAAGTCTTGGGATCACTTGGAGTTCCAAAGTAGTATATGCTAGCTAGAGGGCTCAAACTTAAATCCATAGTAGAAGGGATTGTGGTGAAAGCCTTTATGCAAGGAGGCTTCATTCTTGATTATCCATTCTTGAGGATCCACTTTTGAGATCTCTCTCTCTCTTAAGTGTTCACTCTATGGATGGCCTAGCCTTGAGCTTAATCCCATGCTTAAGAGGCTAGTGCTAATCCATTGTAATTAGAGAAGCATTCTTAATCTACTCTCTACTTTCTTGATTATTAACCACTG
>NZ_QFRV01000338.1:0-1008 GCF_004136805.1 Enterobacter cloacae complex sp. GF14B | reverse complement strand
CGCGGAAGATATCGCCACCGTCGCGGCGGGCATGCGGGCGCTGCGCCCGGAAGGCTATCTCGCTGCCGCGTGGATGCTGGCACATGACGACATTCACGGCTGGCTTAAACGTTATTCCGGCACGTTTGAAGTCTGGTGCGGCGAGCAGGATGCCATCACCCAGCCGGAGCTGGTTCAGGGTCTGGCGCTGCGCTACGGCATGCCGTTTATCGCCATTCCGCAGGCCGGGCACGCCAGCTATCTCGATAACGACGCGTTTTTCAACCAACAGCTTTTACGCATTAACGAAGAGGTGCGCGATGAATGCACAAATTGACGGGCGCGTAGCGGTAGTCACCGGCGGTTCTTCCGGCATTGGCTTTGAAACGCTGCGCCTGCTGCTGGGAGAAGGGGCGAAAGTCGCCTTCTGCGGCCGTGACGCGGACCGGCTCGCCAGCGCCCATGCGACGCTGCAAAACGAATTTCCTCACGGGGAGATTTTCGCTTTCCGCTGCGACGTGCTGAATGCCGACGAAGTTCAGGCCTTCGCGGATGCGGTGCAGGCGCGTTTTGGCGCGGCGGATATGCTGATCAACAACGCCGGGCAGGGCTACGTGGCGTACTTCCATGACACCCCGCGCGAGGCGTGGCTGCACGAAGCCGAACTCAAACTGTTCGGGGTGATTAACCCGGTGCAGGCGTTTCAGCCGCTGCTGGAACGGTCCGACATCGCCTCCATCACCTGCGTGAACTCCCTGCTGGCGCTTCAGCCGGAAGAGCACATGATCGCCACGTCGGCAGCCCGCGCCGCGCTGCTGAACATGACGCTGACGCTCTCGAAAGAGCTGGTGGGCAAGGGCATTCGCGTCAATTCCATACTGCTCGGTATGGTCGAGTCCGGCCAGTGGCAGCGCCGCTTTGAAAGCCGGGCGGATAAAAGCCAGAGCTGGCCGGAGTGGACGGCGGAGATCGCGCGCAAGCGCGGCATTCCGATGGCGCGCCTCGGCAAGCCGCAGGAGCCCGCGCAGG
>NZ_QFRV01000337.1:0-1009 GCF_004136805.1 Enterobacter cloacae complex sp. GF14B | reverse complement strand
GCTTCGGTCAGCAGCACCACCTTACGGGCAAACTGCGCGTCCACCATCGCGTAGCCCAGCGAGCCGCAGCACGATTTGCCGTGCGTGCCGTTGGCGTTGCCAAACTCATCGCTGCACGGCACGCCGAGAAACGCCACGTCGATATTCAGCTCGCCGTCCTGGAGCAGCTTCACGCGCCCGCCGTGGGAGTGAATTTGCACCGGCTCGTCCATCAGCCCGTGGGAGATGGCGTCTGCCAGCCTGCCGCGCATGCCGGAGGTGTAAATCCGGGTGATGACGCCGCTTTCGATATGCTCGATCAGCGCGTCGTTGCAGGTCATCAGCGAGCTGGAAGCCAGGGTCAGATTTTTGAAGCCCATCCGCGCCAGCAGCGCCACGACGGTGTTGATCACCCGGTCGCCTTCGCGAAAGGCGTGGTGGAAGGAGATGGTCATCCCGTCCTGCAAGCCGCAGCGCTTAACCGCCTCTTCAATAGAGGCGCAGAGCTTGCGGCTGTGCTTCGCCTCGCTGTCCGCCAGCCACGGCGTCGCGCTGTGGGCGGTATCAAAGGGTTTCAGATCCCGCAGATGGGGGAAATTCATATGGAGAAGTTCTGTCTGATTCATTATGTCATCCTTACCGACGCACGCCGGAGGCCGCCGCGCGCTCCAGCACCACCTGCGCGTGGTTAATAATCGGTGCATCCACCATTTTGCCGTTGAGCGACACCACGCCCAGGCCGTTACGCTCGCCCTCTTCTGCCGCCTCAATCACCCGTTTCGCGTGTTCCACTTCTTCCCGTGTCGGGGCGTAGGCGTTGTGCAGCAGGTCTATCTGGCGCGGGTTAATCAGCGATTTGCCGTTAAAGCCCATCTTGCGGATCAGGTCGACCTCGCGCAGGAACCCTGCCTCATCGTTAACGTCTGACCACACCACGTCGAAGGCGTCGATGCCTGCCGCGCGGGCGGCGTGCAGCACGGCGCAGCGGGCGTAGAACAGCTCGGTGCCGTCGCCGCGCTCGGGCTGCATG
>NZ_QFRV01000034.1:0-48808 GCF_004136805.1 Enterobacter cloacae complex sp. GF14B | reverse complement strand
CGCAGGAGCTGGGCGCCGAAACCGCAACCCTTTCCGATCCGCAGGAAGATAAAGCCATTCTGCGCTACGCGCGGGAGCACAACCTGGGCAAGATTGTCATTGGACGTCGCCAGCACCGCCGCTGGTTTAGCCGCGAATCTTTTGCCGACAGGCTGGCCCGCCGCGCGCCGGATCTTGATTTAGTCATCGTCGCGCTGGATGACAAGCCCGCCCCCCTGCCCAACCGTACGCCGGACGCTCGCACCTTTGGCGATAAATGGCGCATTCAGATCCGGGGCTGCATGGTGGCCGTGGTCCTCTGCGCCCTGATTACGGTGATTGCCAGCCAGTGGCTCATCGCCTTCGACGCCGCCAATCTGGTCATGATTTATCTGCTCGGCGTCGTTGTGGTCGCGCTCTTTTATGGCCGCTGGCCGTCGGTGCTGGCGACGGTGATCAACGTCATCAGCTTCGATCTTTTCTTTATTGCTCCGCGCGGGACGCTTGCTGTCTCGGACGTGCAGTACATTCTGACCTTTGCCGTGATGCTTACCGTCGGGCTGGTGATCGGGAATCTGACGGCAGGCGTGCGCTACCAGGCACGCATTGCCCGCTATCGCGAGCAGCGCACGCGCCATCTGTATGAAATGTCAAAATCGCTGGCGGTTGGCCGCACGCAGCGAGATATCGTGCAGACCAGCGAGCAGTTTATCCGTTCGACCTTTCATGCCAGTAACCTGATTTTGCTCCCCGACGAACAAGGGCGCCTTCGCCCGCTGACCTCCCCTTCGGGGATGACGCCCTGGGATGAAGCGATTGCCCGCTGGAGTTTCGATAAGGGTTTACCTGCCGGCGCCGGCACCGACACGCTGCCCGGCGTGCCTTACCAGATCCTGCCGCTGCGCAGCGCGGATAAAAATCACGGGCTGGTCATCGTCGAGCCGTCTAACCTGCGTCAGCTGATGATCCCCGAGCAGCAGCGCCTGCTTGAAACCTTCACCCTGCTGGTCGCCAGCGCCCTTGAACGGCTGGCGCTCACCGCCAGCGAAGAGCAGGCGCGGCTGGCAAGCGAGCGCGAAAGTATTCGCAACTCGCTGCTGGCAGCGCTGTCTCACGATTTGCGCACCCCGCTTACCGTGCTGTTTGGCCAGTCCGAAATTCTGACGCTGGATCTGGCGGCGGAAGGATCAAAGCACGCGATGCAGGCCAGCGAAATTCGCCAGCACGTGCTGAATACCACGCGCCTGGTGAACAACCTGCTGGACATGGCGCGCATTCAGTCCGGCGGGTTTAACCTCAAAAAAGAGTGGCTCACCCTTGAGGAGGTTGTCGGCAGTGCGCTGAAGATGCTGGAGCCGGGTCTCGGCGGGCGCCATATTGAGCTGGACATGCCGGAACCCCTGACGTTAATCCATGTGGATGGCCCGCTGTTTGAGCGCGTGCTGATTAATCTTCTGGAAAATGCCGCTAAATACGCCGGGGCAAAGGCCCGGCTGGGGATTGCTGCCAGGGTGGATAAACGTGTGCTGCGGCTCGACGTCTGGGATACCGGGCCGGGTATTCCGGCCGGACAGGAGCGCGCCATATTCGAAAAATTTGCGCGCGGTAATAAGGAATCCGCCATTCCTGGCGTTGGGCTGGGGCTGGCGATCTGCCAGGCGATTGTCGACGTGCATGGCGGCACCATTTCCGCAGAGAACCGCCCGGAAGGTGGGGCTCGCTTTTGTGTTACACTTCCTCTGGAAAGCCCACCAGAACTTGATGAATTACCAGAGGATTTGTGATTAACGTTCTGATTGTTGAAGATGAGCTCGCTATCAGCCGATTTCTGCGTACCGCGCTGGAAGGCGACGGTTTGCGCGTTCATGAAGCCGGAACGCTTCAACGAGGGTTGATTGAAGCCGCGACCCGCAAGCCAGATCTGGTGATCCTGGATCTGGGACTTCCGGATGGCGACGGCATCGATTTTATTCGTGAGGTGCGTCAGTGGAGCCAGATGCCTATTCTGGTGCTCTCTGCCCGCACCGAAGAGACGGATAAAATCGCCGCGCTGGATGCCGGAGCGGATGATTATCTGATCAAACCGTTTGGCATTGGCGAGTTACAGGCCCGGCTTCGTGTGGCGCTGCGTCGACACAGTGCCACCTCCCCTTCCGACCCGGTGTACGCCTTTGGCGATATCCGCGTCGATCTTGCTGCACGCCGCATCGTAAGAGGAGAAGAAGAGATCCACCTTACGCCTATTGAGTTTCGTCTGCTGGCCGTGCTGCTCAATAACCATGGTAAAGTGTTAACGCAGCGACAGCTGTTAAGCCAGGTCTGGGGGCCGAATGCTGTCGAGCATAGTCACTATTTACGCATTTATATGGGACACCTTCGCCAGAAGCTTGAAGCCGATCCCGCGCGTCCTCGTCATTTATTAACAGAAACCGGTATCGGATATCGGTTTATGATCTGAATAAGTATTCACTTTAATTTTAAATAAAAACTTACCAACCTGAATATAGCCATGAAAATAACGATGAGATTATTTTCACGGCTATATTCGCCCTCTTTAAACACAATTAAAACATCAATTTAACACCGAACCAACAAAACAGCATTTTGATCTGCGTTATTCACTCAAAACGACTAATTATTTCTGAAATGATCGGTTATTGGTGATCTGTTTCACAGTTAATCCCTTTTTCCTGGATAAAATGACCATGCTTTCAATTACTGAAAGGAAATTGAACATGGAAAACAATAATCGTTTAATGCCCCATATAAGGCGGACAACACATATCATGATGTTTGCCCACCGAAACTGTTTTGACTTTCATCTCTTTAACGCCCGGTAGTCCTTCGACTTCTGGCGCATCTGCTTACAGGTTATCCTGAAACACGCTATTTTACAGGCTGTTGCCTGTGAACACCTGCGCTCATTCCTTGTGATTCAGATTCTCCGCAACCGGGCGGACTGAATTCTACTCAGCAAAAAAGCAATTAACTGATTTCGTATCAGCGGACACGCTTTGCTTTTTTTTCCGGAAATAATCGATTTCTTTACCGCAAGAAGTCGAGGGCCCCATATTGCCTGAAATAAAGAGATAAAGATGAAAACGTTAAAAATTGCCGTCAGCCGTGCCTGCCCTGAATGCTTTACCACTTCGCGCGACATTGTGGATATCACCGCATCGGATTATATTGATGTGGCAGCCGTGGTTCTGGCCGTCAGCGATATTTTCAATGGCGCCATAGAAGAAATAGAAGCCACGGGATTCGGTATTCCGGTGTTTATTGCCACGCATAAAGAAGAAAGGGTTCCGGCTGAATTTCTGTCGCGTATTCACGGCGTTTTTGAGTACTCCGACACCAGCAATGCGTACTACGGACGCCAGCTTGAAGCGGCTGCGCAGAAGTACGAAACCCAGCTCCGCCCGCCGTTCTTCCGCGCGCTGGTCGATTACGTCCAGCAGGGGAACAGTGCGTTTGACTGCCCCGGACATCAGGGAGGCCAGTTCTTCCGCCGCCATCCGGCCGGAAACCAGTTTGTCGATTTCTTTGGCGAAACGCTTTTCCGCGCCGATCTGTGCAATGCCGACGTGGCAATGGGCGATCTGCTGATCCATGAAGGCGCGCCATGCATCGCCCAACAGCATGCGGCAAAAGTCTTTAATGCGGATAAAACCTACTTCGTGCTGAACGGCACCTCCTCTTCCAACAAAGTGGTGCTCAATGCCCTCCTCACGCCAGGCGATCTGGTGCTGTTCGATCGCAATAACCATAAATCTAATCACCACGGAGCACTGTTACAGGCAGGCGCGACGCCGGTGTATCTGGAAACGGCGCGCAACCCGTACGGGTTTATCGGCGGTATTGACGCACACTGTTTCGACGAGAGTTACCTGCGGGAACTGGTGTCAGAGGTCGCGCCTGGTCGCGCGCGGGATGAACGTCCGTTCCGTCTGGCGGTGATCCAGCTGGGCACCTACGACGGTACCATTTATAACGCCCGTCAGGTGGTGGATAAGATTGGTCACCTGTGCGATTACATTCTGTTTGACTCCGCCTGGGTGGGTTACGAGCAGTTTATCCCGATGATGGCCGACTGCTCGCCGCTGCTGCTGGAGCTGAACGAAAACGATCCGGGCATTCTGGTTACCCAGTCGGTGCATAAGCAGCAGGCGGGCTTCTCGCAAACCTCGCAAATCCATAAGAAGGACAGCCATATAAAAGGCCAGGCGCGCTATGTCCCGCATAAGCGCCTCAACAACGCCTTTATGATGCACGCCTCCACCAGCCCGTTCTATCCGCTGTTTGCCGCCCTGGATATCAACGCCCGCATGCACGAGGGGCAAAGTGGGCGCAACATGTGGATGGACTGCGTGGTGACCGGTATCGAAGCACGGAAACTGATCCTTCAGAACTGTCAGTTTATTCGTCCGTTCGTGCCAGAGACGGTGGATGGCCGTCCATGGGAAAGCTGGGATACGGCAGAGATTGCAACCGATCTGCGCTTCTTCCATTTTGTTCCGGGCGAACGCTGGCACGCCTTTGAGGGATATGCCGAGCATCAGTATTTTATCGATCCCTGCAAACTGCTGCTGACCACGCCAGGCATCAACGCCCGCACCGGCGAGTACGATGATTTCGGCGTGCCCGCCACCATCCTCGCCAACTTCCTGCGTGAAAACGGCATCGTGCCTGAAAAATGCGACCTCAACTCCATTCTCTTCCTGCTCACCCCGGCGGAGGACATGGGCAAATTGCAGCAGCTCGTCGCCCAACTGGTGCGCTTCGAAAAACTGCTCCAGAGCGATGTGCCGCTGAAAGAGGTTCTGCCCTCTCTTTATAAGCAACATCCGGAACGTTATGCGGATTATACCCTGCGTCAGATTTGTCAGGAGATGCACGACCTCTATGCCCGCCATAACGTGAAGCAGCTGCAAAAAGAGATGTTCCGCAGGTCTCACTTCCCGCGCGTCATGATGAACCCGCAGGAGGCGAACTATGCCTATCTGCGCGGTGAGGTCGAGCTGGTGTCCCTGCGCGACGCGGAAGGCCGTATCGCCGCGGAAGGCGCGCTGCCTTACCCACCGGGGGTGTTGTGCGTGGTTCCGGGGGAAGTCTGGGGCGGTTCCGTGCTGCGCTACTTCGCCGCGCTGGAAGACGGGATCAATCTGCTGCCGGGCTTTGCGCCGGAGTTACAGGGGGTTTACGTCGAGGAGTGTGACGGTCGCAAACAGGTGCGCTGCTACGTCATCAAACAACCTGCCGCTCAGCCATCGCTGCTGAAAGGAGAAAAATTATGAGTAAGGCCAACAAGATGGGCGTGGTGCAACTCACTATTCTCACCATGGTGAATATGATGGGTTCGGGGATCATCATGCTGCCCACCAAGCTCGCTGAAGTGGGGACGATTTCGATTATCTCCTGGCTTGTTACCGCCGTGGGTTCGATGGCGCTGGCATGGGCCTTTGCCAAGTGCGGAATGTTCAGCCGCAAGTCCGGCGGGATGGGTGGCTATGCCGAATATGCGTTCGGTAAGTCCGGTAACTTTATGGCGAACTATACCTACGGCGTGTCGCTGCTGATCGCCAACGTGGCGATTGCCATTTCCGCTGTCGGTTACGGTACGGAGCTGTTTGGGGCGACGCTGACCCCGGTGCAGATTGGGCTGGCAACCATCGGCGTGCTGTGGATCTGTACCGTCGCCAACTTTGGCGGCGCGCGCATCACCGGACAACTTAGCAGCATTACCGTCTGGGGCGTGATCATCCCGGTTGTCGGCCTGTGCATCATCGGCTGGTTCTGGTTCAGCCCGACCCTGTACGCCAACTCCTGGAATCCGCATCACGTACCGTTCTTCACTGCCGTGGGATCGTCCATCGCCATGACGCTGTGGGCCTTCCTCGGGCTGGAGTCAGCCTGTGCGAATGCGGAAGTGGTGGAAAACCCGGAGAAAAATGTGCCGATCGCGGTACTCGGCGGGACGCTGGGGGCGGCGGTGATCTATATCGTCTCGACCAACGTGATTGCGGGAATTGTGCCCAACATGGATCTGGCCTACTCCACGGCGCCGTTCGGGCTGGCGTTTGCGCAGATGTTTACGCCGGAGGTAGGGAAAGTGATCATGGGACTGATGGTGATGTCCTGCTGCGGCTCGCTGCTGGGCTGGCAGTTCACCATCGCTCAGGTGTTTAAATCCTCGGCTGACGAAGGCTATTTCCCGAAAATCTTCTCCCGCGTGACCAAAGCGGATGCACCTGTGCAAGGGATGCTGGCGATTGTCATCTTCCAGAGTGGTTTGTCGCTGATGACCATCAGCCCGTCACTGAACAGCCAGTTTAACGTGCTGGTCAACCTGGCGGTGGTGACGAACATCATTCCGTACATTTTGTCGATGGCGGCGCTGGTGATTATTCAGAAGGTGGCGAAGGTTGATCCGCGCAAAGCCCGTGCGGCCAATATTGTGGCGCTGATTGGCGCAATTTACAGCTTCTATGCGCTCTATTCCTCCGGCCAGGAAGCGATGCTGTATGGTGCGATGGTGACCTTTATGGGCTGGACGCTGTACGGTCTGGTGTCGCCGAGATTTGAATTGAAGAACAAGCACAGTTAGGTAAAAGCAAAACGGCAACCCTGAGGTTGCCGTTTTTAGTGTTTTCTCTCTCCCCGTGCGAGAGGGCCGGGGTGAGGGCATCAGCCTGCACCAAACACCACTTACGCGTTTTTCAGCACTTCGCTGACAATCTCTACCGCTTCTTTCTCAATCTGCTGACGATGCTCAGCGCCGAGGAAGCTTTCGCAATAGATTTTGTACGCATCTTCCGTACCGGATGGACGCGCGGCGAACCAGCCGTTTTCGGTCATCACCTTCAGGCCGCCGATGGATGCGCCGTTACCCGGCGCCGCCGTCAGACGCGCGGTGATCGGGTCACCAGCCAGGGTACTGGCACTGACCATCTCCGGAGAGAGTTTTGACAGAGCTGCTTTTTGCGCAGACGTGGCGCCAGCCTGGATACGGTTATAGCTTGGCGCACCGAAACGTTCCGCCAGCTCGTTGTAATGTTCCTGCGGGTTCTTACCGGTGACCGCGGTGATTTCCGCCGCCAGCAGGCACATGATGATGCCGTCTTTATCGGTTGACCATGGGGTGCCGTCGAAGCGCAGGAAGGATGCCCCCGCGCTCTCTTCACCGCCAAAGCCGAAGCTGCCGTCGTGCAGACCGTCAACAAACCACTTGAAGCCCACCGGCACTTCCACCAGCTTGCGGCCCAGCGCATCGACCACACGGTCAATCATGGCGGAAGAGACCAGCGTTTTACCCACCGCGACCTCTTTGCCCCACTGCGGACGGTGCTGGAAGAGATAATTAATGGCCACAGCCAGGTAGTGGTTCGGGTTCATCAGCCCAGCCGGGGTGACGATACCGTGACGGTCGTAGTCCGGGTCGTTAGCAAACGCCAGATCGAACTTGTCGCGCAGCGCCAGCAGGCCAGCCATTGCGCATTCGGAGGAGCAGTCCATACGGATCGCGCCGTCTTTGTCCAGGTGCATAAAGCGGAAGGTCTGATCGACGTGATCGTTCACGATGGTCAGATCCAGCTTGTAGTGCTCGGCAATGCGTTTCCAGTATTCAATACCGGAGCCGCCCAGTGGATCCACGCCCAGCTTCAGACCGGCTTTCTGGATAGCGGCCATATCGACGATATCCGCCAGCCCTTCCACGAACGGCTGAACCAGATCCTGCTCTTTCACGTGGCCGGAGGCCATGGCTTCATCCAGTGAGATACGCTTCACGCCGTTCAGACCGTTAGCCAGTAACGCGTTGGCGCGATCTTCCACCACTTTCGTGACGTTGGTATCCGCCGGGCCACCGTTTGGTGGGTTGTACTTGATGCCGCCATCTTCCGGTGGGTTGTGGGACGGGGTGATCACAATGCCGTCAGCCTGCGCGCCACCTTTTTTGTTGTGTACCAGAATAGCGTTAGACACCGCAGGCGTTGGCGTGAAACCGTTGTTCTCCTGAACAATCACGTCTACGCCGTTCGCCGCCAGCACTTCCAGCACGGAGATAAAAGCAGGTTCAGACAGGGCGTGGGTATCTTTCCCTACATAGCACGGACCGGTGACGCCATTTTTGGCGCGCTCTTCCGCGATGGCCTGAGCAATGGCCAGAATGTGCGGTTCGTTAAAGCTGTGGCGCGCCGCGCTGCCGCGGTGGCCAGATGTACCAAACTTCACTGCGTGTTCTGCGTTGCCCACCACCGGTTTCAGCACGTAGTACTGCGCGGTCAGTTGAGCGACGTTAATCAAATCGCGTTGTTGCGCAGGTTGTCCTGCACGGCTGTGATTTGCCATTGCCTGGTCCTTCTGATGCAAGGGTTAAATTGTACCGCAAACCTTTTCGATCAATTCCGCCGGGAACTGCATGGACTGCATGATATGTTCGATCATGCTGCACTTGCGGCCCGTATTGGTATTGGTGATCACCCAGTATGGCGTACCGGGAACGTGTTTGGGTTTGGTTTGGTTGCCATTTTGCAGCAAGGTCTGCTCGTCGCCTGCGAAATAAACGCGCGTGCGACCGTGCAGCGACTCTGTCGCTTCTGCAAATGCGTTGTTATCCAGTGAGTAAAGTGTAGACAGCACCAGCATAAAGCGGTTAACGGCCTTTTTCTGCTCGGCATATTCATCGGACAGCAGCAGCTCGCGCATCGCGCGCACTTTGTCCTTTGCCGGCATGACGGCAGGTTTTACTTGTGCAACAACGCTCGGCTGAGACACGACATCTTTAGTGACAGGAGTGGGCTGTGAGGCGGCGGAAATTTTAAGCATGCGCCGTAAAATGTCGGACGCGCTCTCCCCAATATGCCGCGTCTGGCTGGCAATATACTGATAGAGTTCGTCATCAACTTCGATTGTTTTCATCTTAATCCAGTGCGATATCTTATCTGAATACAAGTCGTTGAGATTATAAGGTCAAATCCCAACAGCGGATAGCGTCAAACCAGGTTGGCGGCAAAAGTCAGATTAAACTGGATCCTTGCCCCCGGGCGGCAGAATGGTCAACATGATACCCTAACCTGACAAACCTAAAAAAAGAACTTTGCCATGAAATTGAATACCCGAGCGCAAACTGCACAATCGCCGAACAATAATTCTCCCATCGTACTGGTTCACGGCCTGTTTGGTAGCCTGGATAATCTGGGTGTGCTGGCGCGCGATTTAGTGACCGATCACGAGATCCTCCAGGTTGATATGCGCAATCACGGTCTTTCAGGGCGCTCGGAGGAGATGACATACGCAGCCATGGCGCAGGATCTGCGGGACACCCTCGATGCGAATAATATTCAGAAAGCGACGCTTATCGGGCATTCAATGGGCGGTAAAGCGGTGATGGCGCTCACTGCGCTGGCACCTGAGCGAATTTCCGGGCTGGTGGTCATCGACGTTGCGCCCGTCAATTACGACGTTCGCCGTCACGATGAGATTTTTGCCGCCATCAATGCGGTCACCGAAGCGGGTGTCGCAACCCGCCAACAGGCGGCTGCCGTTATGCGCGAGCATCTTGATGAAGAAGGCGTGGTCCAGTTCCTGCTGAAATCGTTTGTTGACGGGCAATGGCGCTTTAACGTCCCGGTGCTGTGGGATCAGTATTCGCATATTGTGGGCTGGGAAGCCGTCCCCGCCTGGCCGCACCCTACCCTTTTTATTCGCGGCGGCAACTCCCCTTACGTCACTGACGCGTACCGTGACGCGCTGCTGGCGCAATTCCCGCAGGCTCGCGCTCACGTCATTGCGGGTGCCGGGCACTGGGTACACGCGGAAAAACCGGATGCCGTCCTGCGCGCCATTCGCCGCTATCTTACTGATACAGCGAATTGATTAAAAAGCCAGCGACCGGAAGACGACGGGCTTCCAGTCGTTGGCGTGTGGATTTGGGTGATGTATGATGGCGCGCTTATCGCCCGGGCATTAGCAGGGCGGCGTGTTTCCCCCGAAGTCTCAGAATCATGGCCAAAGAACAAACGGACCGTACGACACTAGATCTGTTCGCGAATGAGCGTCGACCGGGACGACCGAAAACGAATCCGCTTTCGCGCGATGAACAGCTGCGTATCAATAAACGCAACCAGCTTAAACGCGATAAAAATCGTGGGCTTAAGCGTGTCGAACTGAAGCTGAATGCCGATGCCGTCGATGCGCTTAACGAGTTAGCTGACGCGCGCAACATCAGCCGCAGCGAACTGATCGAAGAGATGCTGATCGCCCAGCTTGAGACGTTACGCGGCAAGGCGTGAGTCAGAAAATCCCCAATATTACCTTTTTCATGTAGCACAGAGTGCAGTCCTGCGTGATAGCTGTTTCCGCAGGGTTGCCTGTTCTGCTATTATTGCCCTTATCCGTGGTCAATTTGCGCCACCATACCATTAAGTTTCAAGAGGTTATTTTACTCATGGCAATCATCGGCATTTTCTTTGGCAGTGATACCGGCAATACTGAAAATATCGCAAAAAACATTCAAAAACAGCTCGGTAAAGACGTTGCTGATGTGCATGACATCGCCAAGAGCAGCAAAGAAGATCTCGAGGGCTATGACATCCTGCTGCTGGGCATCCCCACCTGGTACTACGGTGAAGCACAGTGTGACTGGGACGATTTCTTCCCGACGCTGGAAGAAGTAGACTTCAACGGCAAGCTGGTTGCCCTGTTTGGCTGTGGCGATCAGGAAGACTATGCTGAGTATTTCTGTGATGCGCTGGGCACTATTCGCGACATCATTGAGCCACGCGGTGCGGCGATCGTCGGTCACTGGCCAACGGCGGGTTACCATTTCGAAGCTTCCAAAGGTCTGGCAGATGACGATCACTTCGTTGGCCTGGCCATTGATGAAGACCGTCAGCCAGAGCTGACCGCTGAGCGTGTAGAAAAATGGGTTAAGCAGGTTCGGGAAGAGTTGAACCTGGACGATATCCTTAACGCCTGATATCCCTGCGGCGCAACTCCGGTTGCGCCCGTTTTCCAGGTAAAACCGATTAAATTAATTGCTACAAACTTTTAACTTTTTCGCCCAGACCTGTACAATATCCCCCTGGTAAAAAGTGGGTGCCATCGAACAAGTTTGTTGGTGATACCACGTTTTTATAAGCATACTTTGCTTGAGACTTGCAGTTTTCATTTAGCCATGGCAGTTCTATAATGAGACGCATTATCCCAAGTGCATTTTCTGTCACTTCTTCTTTTGAAGTGAATCGTTTAGCAACAGGACAGATTCCGCATGACTGACAACAATACCGCATTAAAGAAAGCTGGCCTGAAAGTAACGCTTCCTCGGTTAAAAATCCTTGAAGTGCTTCAGGGGCCAGACAATCACCATGTCAGTGCGGAAGACCTTTATAAGCGTCTTATCGATATGGGTGAAGAGATTGGGCTGGCAACCGTCTATCGTGTGCTGAACCAGTTTGATGACGCGGGCATTGTTACTCGTCATAATTTCGAAGGCGGTAAATCCGTGTTCGAGCTGACTCAGCAGCACCACCACGATCACCTGATCTGCCTCGACTGTGGCAAGGTCATTGAATTTAGCGATGATTCCATTGAATCGCGCCAGCGTGAAATCGCCGCCCGTCATGGCATCCGCCTGACCAACCACAGCCTGTACCTGTACGGTCACTGTGCTGAAGGTGATTGCCGCGAAAATGAACATGCGCACGACGCAAAATAAGTGAGTGTTCATACTCTGAGCCAGCCGTGAGGTTGGCTTTTTTTTGCCTGAAAAAAGCCCGGTGACGCTGCGCCACCGGGCGTAAAGCAACTTATTTATTGTTATTGCGTATCTCGTTCCAGATCTTATCGCAACGCTTCGCCACTTCCTGATCGTTACCGGTTTTCCGCGCCTGGATACAGGCCTGGTAATCCATCACGCGAACATTTTCCTGCGTCGCAAACTGCTCATGCGCTTTCTCTTTTTTCAGCACATTCAGCACGCTCTGACAGGCTTCAATTTTCTCCGGCGATCCTTCGGCAGTATTAATACAGGCGCTATACGCCTCCTTCAGACGGGAGTCTTCTTTCTGCGCCTGATCATGCGCACACGCCACCAGCCCCGAAGCCAGCAGCGCAACGATTACCATTTTTTTCATCATATGCAGTCTCCATGCTGGCGGGATCTCGCCCGCCAGCGTGTTCATCAGAAGATTGTGAATGGCGCAATGACCATGAATTTCACGTCACGCTCATCCTGGAAGATGTTGCCGTAACCGCCCGCATAGCTCGGGATATCGGAGTGGTTGTCATACTGGGTGAAGTGCAGTTTGAACATCGTGCCTTTCGCACGGCCCTCCTGAAGGGTATAAATCGCATCCAGACTGTATGAAGACTCTTTCAGACGGTAGTTCGGATCGTAGTAGGCGTCTGGCGTAGCCATATCCGCTGGCTTCGCATCCCAGGCGTACGCGTAGGATGCTCCCACTGCCCAGCCGGGCAGGTTCCAGTTTTTCAGGTCATACATTGCCCCGAAGAAGACCGCCTTTTCGCCGTCGGCGTTAAAGTCAGAGCGGTTATCCCACCAGATATCCAGACGACCGTTAGAGGAGGCGTAGGTAGGCGTCATACGTTGCAGGAAGTAACCCTGCTGCCCTTCTGCCTTGACCCATGTTCCCTCCAGACGCAAATCAACCTGACCTACCTTGTAGCCGAAGGTCAGCGCCTGTAACCACGCGGTGCCGTCATAGATATCATTTACGCTGCCATCACTGACCTTGTCGCGCGTACCGTAGAACTGATAGCTGGTGCTCAGCGGGCTACCCGCGATATCAAATTTGTAGCTGGCTTTAGCAAAGTACTGATCGATATAGCCTTCAGCCTGACCAAATGCAGCTTCCAGCACCAGATCGTTTTTAAAGTCGTACTTCGCTCCCAGCGAGTGGAGATAATCAACTTTGGTTTTTTTATCGTTCTGATAGAACTTGTCCATCTCAATGTGCCACGGCGCTTTGTACTCGTTGGTCCACATATAGGAGAAGCTCAACGCCCCCGCATCGCCGTAGTCAAAATTAGCACCGGCTTCCGCCCCCTGATAGGTGCCTGGCATAAAGCTCCAGTGCGGCGCTAACAGCGTCTGACCGGTTGGCTGGATATAACCTCCGCGCGCCCAGACCGGACCATATTTGAATTTTGCAGCCGCTTTATACAGGCTGATTCCGCTTTTATCGCCGGACCAGTCTTCGTCGTAGGCTTTATTGCTGGAGGAGAACGCAATTTCGTTCGGATGGCCGCTGTCGCCATTTTCGGCCATTTCAATTGCGGTGAACGCTGCAATATCGATCCCGAACATATCGGCGGCATATCCCGACTGGAAATCAAGGTTGGCGTTCCAGGTCGAGTGAGAAAGGTTGGTTTTGTATTTATCTTCAGTGACGTCTTTACGGTCACGCTCACGCTGCCAGTAATAAATACCGCCCGTGAGGGTGGAATCTTCGATGAAACCTGCTGCTTTTGCCTCTGGCGCAACCACCAGGCCCGACATTGCTGTCACACCGGCGATAGCAAGCGCCAGCGCACTACGTTTGCCACTGAACGTACGCATAGATTATTCCTCTTTGACGAATTAAAACGCCTTAAACGGCGAAAAACAGAAAAGACCAAGTGGTCAGGGGTAGTCAGAAATACCCTCGAATTAACTACCGTCTTTAGGTTATTTTTCGCGACGCGAATTATCAATGCTTTTAATCAGGCAAAAGTCAGGATTATGACGAAGAGCACATATTTCGTAGTGCTTTGTAACATTTACCGGGAAGCGAGTACTGGCGGGGGAATGCGCTAATTTTCAGTAAGTAACATTGATATTGTGAATATATTTTTCAGTGTTTCTGTTTTTGGAAAACAACAAACTTTTTTAAATAAAATAAGTAGCACCACATTGACCTGGAATATTGGATTTAAATGATTATCCCGATGCTTAACGACATGATCGTTAAATAAAAAAACGCCGCATTACGCGGCGTTTGTTTCTCATTGACCAGAGCAGCGTTATTATTCGCCGATCTTAGTCCAGGTATCACGCAGACCGACGGTACGGTTAAATACCGGTTTTTCTGCCGTGCTGTAACGGCTGTCCAGGCAGAAGTAACCCTCACGTTCAAACTGGAACGCTTTACCGGCTTCAGCGGCTTTCAGAGACGGCTCGGCATACCCCTGCTTGATAATCAGAGACTCAGGGTTAATGACCGCCAGGAAGTCCTCCGCAGCGCCTGGATTAGGCACGCTGAACAGACGATCGTAGAGACGGATCTCAACCGGCAGCGCATGCTGCGCGCTCACCCAGTGGATTACACCTTTTACTTTACGACCATCCGCCGGATCTTTACTCAGCGTCTCTGCGTCGTACGTACAGAAGATGGTCGTGATGTTACCTTCCGCATCTTTCTCTACTCGCTCTGCTTTGATCACATAGGCGTTACGCAGACGCACTTCTTTGCCCAGCACCAGACGCTTGTACTGCTTGTTCGCTTCTTCGCGGAAGTCGGCGCGATCGATCCAGATTTCACCGCTGAACGGCACGTCGCGGGTGCCCATTTCCGGTTTGTTCGGATGGTTAGGCATCGAGACCTGTTCGCTTCCGCCCTGCGGATAGTTTTCGATAACCAGTTTCACTGGATCGATCACTGCCATCGCGCGCGGCGCGTTTTCGTTCAGGTCTTCACGAATGCAGGATTCCAGAGACGCCATTTCGATGGTGTTGTCCTGCTTGGTGACGCCAATACGTTTGCAGAACTCACGAATGGACGCCGAGGTGTAGCCACGACGACGCAGGCCAGAGATGGTCGGCATACGCGGGTCGTCCCAGCCTTCAACGTGCTTGTCGGTGACCAGCAGGTTCAGCTTACGCTTGGACATCACGGTGTATTCCAGGTTCAGACGAGAGAACTCGTACTGACGCGGATGCACAGGAATGGTGATGTTATCCAGCACCCAGTCGTACAGACGACGGTTGTCCTGGAATTCCAGCGTGCACAGAGAGTGCGTAATGCCTTCCAGCGCATCGCTGATGCAGTGGGTGAAGTCGTACATCGGGTAGATGCACCACTTGTTACCGGTCTGGTGGTGTTCAGCGAACTTAATGCGGTACAGCACCGGATCGCGCATCACGATGAACGGAGACGCCATATCGATTTTGGCACGCAGACACGCTTTACCTTCTTCGAAGCCACCGGCACGCATTTTTTCAAACAGCGCCAGGTTCTCTTCCACGCTACGATCGCGGAACGGGCTGTTTTTACCAGGCTGAGTCAGCGTACCGCGGTATTCACGGATTTCGTCAGCTGACAATTCGTCGACGTATGCCAGACCTTTGTTAATCAGTTCAACCGCGTAGGCATACAGCTGATCGAAATAGTCTGAGGAGTAGCAGATATCGCCAGACCAGTTGAAGCCCAGCCATTGCACGTCGTTTTTTATCGACTCAACGTATTCGATGTCTTCTTTTACTGGGTTGGTGTCATCGAAACGCAGGTTGCACTGCCCCTGGTAATCTTGCGCAATACCAAAGTTCAGGCAGATCGATTTGGCGTGACCAATGTGCAGGTAGCCATTTGGCTCCGGCGGGAAACGCGTGTGGACTGTGGTGTGCTTACCACTGGCCAGATCTTCATCGATGATCTGACGAATAAAGTTACTCGGGCGGGCTTCTGCCTCACTCATCGTGGATTCCTCAAAGCGTAAACAACGTATAACGGCATATGATCTTATAAGCCGGACGTAGTGACAACCCTTAAAACGTCCCGGAAGAAAATAATGGGGGCAATTGCTGCAAAAAAAAGCGGCGGAGGATATCCCCCGCCGCTAAAGGCATAACTCTACTCAGGAGCGATTACTTGCCTTTAATCTCATACAGTGGCGTCTGGCCTGCAACTACCTGCCCCTGCGCCTGGATCACCAGACCGCTGAAGTCGTCGATGTTGCTGCACACGACGGGGCTTATCATGGAGCGCGCGTTGGCATTCAGGAAGTCCAGATCCATTTCCAGAATCGGCTGGCCTGCCGCCACTTCAGCACCCTCTTCCACCAGGCGAGTAAAGCCCTGGCCGTTCAGCGCAACGGTATCGATACCCATATGGACAACGATCTCCGCGCCTTTTTCCGTTTCCAGGCAGAACGCATGGTTGGTGTTAAAGATTTTCACGATAGTACCGGCAGCCGGAGAGACCACGGTTTTGTCCGTTGGTTTCACCGCCACGCCGTCACCGACCGCTTTGCTGGCGAACGCTTCGTCAGGCACCTGTTCAAGCGCAACAACGTCACCTGTCACCGGAGAAACCAGCGCAGCGATGGTCACCGCGTTTGGCACAGCCTGCGGTTTTGCAACCGGCGCGTCAGCCACCGGTGCGTTATCCGTTGAGGCGGCAGCGACCGGCCCACGGGCAACCACTTTTTTCATTTCATCGCCGATAGATTCGGCCTTCGCACCCACGATAACCTGGATGGTTTGTTTGTTCAGTTTCACCACACCAGACGCACCCAGGCGTTTGCACATTGCATCGCTCACGCGCGCGGAGTCGCCTACGGTCAGACGCAGACGGGTAATACAGGCATCGATCGCTTTCAGGTTGTCGGTGCCACCCACAGCGGCAATGTAGCTGGTTGCCAGTTGGGTTAAACCCTCTTCGGTATTGCTGTTGGCTTCACTGGTCACAACATCATCTTTCGTATCTTCGCGACCAGGCGTCTTCAGGTTAAACATACGAATAACCGCGCTGAACAGAACGAAGTAGATAACGAAGAAGATCAGGCCCATCACCATCAGGATCCAGACGTTGCTGCTTGCCGCCGGCAGGTTGTACATCAACACATAGTCGATGGCGCCTGCGGAGAAGGAGAAGCCAGCATGGATACCCAGAAGGGTGGCGACGAACAGGCTGATACCGGTCAGGATCGCGTGCATCAGATACAGCAGCGGAGCCAGGAACATGAACAGGAATTCCAGTGGCTCGGTCACGCCGGTCAGGAAGGCGGTGATCGCAACGGACAGCAGCATCCCGCCAACCATTGGGCGACGCGCTTTCGGCGCAGCCAGGTACATTGCCAGCGCCGCGCCAGGCAGACCAAACATCATGATTGGGAAGAAGCCAGACATGAACATGCCCGCGGTGCCGTCGCCTGCGTAGAAGCGGTTGATATCACCGTGGAATACCGCGCCGGCCGCGTTGGTGAACTCACCAATCTGGAACCAGGCGATGGTGTTTAGTACCTGATGCAGACCGGTTGGGATCAGCAGACGGTTAATGAAACCGAAGATGCCCGCGCCCATTGCGCCCGCAGACACGATCCACTCGCCACCCGCATGGATAGCATGCTGCACCGGTGGCCAAACGTAGCCAAAGATGGCGGCGAGGATCAGACAGAAAAAGCCCGTCGCAATCGGCACAAAACGTTTACCGCCGAAGAAGCTCAGGAAGTCAGGAAGTTTGATACCTGCCCAACGGTTGTACACGGCGCCACCCACCAGGCCAGTAATGATACCTGCCAGCACACCCATGTTGATTTCAGGATTGATGGTTACCATCGCTTTCGTGAGGATGAAGTAACCGACAGCCCCTGCCAGTGCCGCGGCACCCGCGCTGTCTTTTGACCAGCTTGACGCCACACCGATGGCGAAAATCAGCGCCAGGTTGTCAAAAATTGCGCCGCCTGCCTGGGCAATAAACGGCACGTTAAGAAGATCGGGTTGCCCGAATCGCAGCAGCAATGCTGCAACCGGTAGCACGGCGATAGGGAGCTGCAAAGCCCTACCGAGGCGCTGGAAAAAACCTAAAATATTCATCCTATTCCCCCTACGAGACCCTTTGTTAAGACTCGCGCATAAACTATGTTTTTATTGTGTCACGAACGATAGATACAGTTGATGATTCACTGGCAGTGTGAGTGTGTGAAAAATTAATTCGTATCGCAAATTAAACACCTATTTTTTGTGATTATTGTCACCAAATATCGTATTAAACCCTCCCTGTCACTGGCTAACGACGAAAACTTATTTTATCATTCAAAAAATCAAGGCGGATTGATCCGGCCTGAAAGGTTCCAGGTTACGCTTAGTTCAGGTTGCACTAATCATCCGCCCACTTTTACTTAAACTTTAGAGGTGAATAATGAGACTGATTCCCCTGGCAACAGCTGAACAAGTCGGAAAATGGGCTGCTCGTCATATCGTTAATCGCATCAACGCGTTCAAACCAACAGCCGATCGTCCTTTCGTTCTCGGTCTTCCAACCGGCGGCACGCCCCTGACCGCGTATAAAGCTCTGGTTGAAATGCACAAAGCGGGCCAGGTTAGCTTTAAACACGTTGTGACCTTCAACATGGACGAATATGTCGGCCTGCCAAAGGAACATCCGGAAAGTTACCACAGCTTTATGCACCGTAATTTCTTCGATCACGTTGATATTCCGGCTGAAAACATTAACCTGCTGAATGGAAACGCGCCTGATATTGACGCAGAATGCCGTCAGTATGAAGAAAAAATCCGTTCCTACGGTAAAATCCACCTGTTTATGGGCGGCGTAGGCAACGATGGTCATATCGCGTTCAACGAACCGGCATCTTCACTGGCTTCCCGTACCCGTATTAAAACGCTGACCCATGATACGCGCGTGGCTAACTCCCGCTTCTTTGACGGCGACGTCAATCAGGTGCCTAAATACGCGCTGACCGTGGGCGTGGGCACGCTGCTGGATGCCGAAGAAGTGATGATTCTGGTGCTGGGCGCGGTGAAAGCGCAAGCGCTTCAGGCTGCCGTTGAAGGCAACGTGAACCATATGTGGACGATCAGCTGCTTACAGCTGCATCCAAAAGCGGTTGTCGTGTGTGACGAACCGTCCACCATGGAGCTGAAAGTGAAAACGCTGAAATACTTCAACGAGCTGGAAGCTGAGAACATCAAAGGTCTGTAATTGAATAACCGCCTCTTTTATCCGGGGCGGTCGTTTTTTTTAACCGGGGGTCGATATGTACGCTTTAACCCACGGTCGGATTTATACCGGCCATGAAATTCTGGATGACCATGCGATTGTAATCGCCAATGGCCTGATTGAACGTGTTTGCCCGCTGGCGGAACTGCCGCCGGAGATCGAACAGCGTTCACTCAATGGAGCTGTAATCTCCCCCGGTTTCATCGACGTACAGCTTAACGGCTGCGGCGGTGTCCAGTTTAACGATACCGCAGAAGCGGTGACGGTTGAAACGCTGGAAATTATGCAGAAAGCCAACGAGAAATCGGGCTGCACCAGCTATCTGCCAACGCTGATCACCAGCAGCGATGACCTGATGAAACAGGGTATCCGCGTCATGCGCGAATACCTGGCAAAACATCCGAATCAGGCGCTGGGCCTGCACCTGGAAGGGCCCTGGCTGAATATGGTCAAGAAAGGCACCCATAACCCAAACTACGTGCGCAAACCGGATGCCGAGCTGGTGGATTACATGTGCGCCAATGCCGATGTGATCACCAAAGTGACGCTGGCCCCGGAAATGACCGGCACGGACGTTATCAGCAAACTGGCCGCCGCCGGGATTGTGGTATCTGCGGGCCATTCGAACGCGACGCTGAAAGAGGCGAAGGCCGGTTTCCGCGCAGGCATTACATTTGCCACACACCTTTATAACGCGATGCCCTATATTACTGGCCGCGAACCGGGACTGGTTGGCGCAATTCTGGATGAACCAGACGTCTACTGCGGCATTATCGCCGACGGCTTGCATGTCGATTACACCAACATCCGCAACGCCAAACGCCTGAAAGGCGACAAGCTCTGCCTGGTGACGGATGCTACCGCTCCGGCAGGAGCGAATATTGACCAGTTCATTTTTGCTGGTAAAACAATATACTACCGGAATGGACTGTGTGTGGATGAGAACGGCACGCTGAGCGGTTCTTCTCTGACGATGATCGAAGGGGTACGTAACCTCGTTGAACATTGCGGCATCGCACTTGAGGAAGTGCTGCGCATGGCCACGCTTTATCCGGCGCGCGCCATTGGCGTCGATAAACAGCTCGGTGGTATTGCGCCAGGTATGGTTGCAAACCTGACGGCGTTCACACACGATTATAAAATTATTAAGACCATCGTTAATGGTAACGAGGTCGTCACTGAGTAAGTAAAAGTATGACACCAGGCGGACAAGCTCAAATCGGTAATGTCGATCTCGTTAAACAACTTAACAGCGCGGCAGTTTATCGCCTGATTGACCAGCACGGGCCAATCTCACGCATTCAGATAGCCGAACAAAGCCAGCTTGCTCCCGCCAGCGTGACAAAAATTACACGTCAGCTTATTGAGCGCGGCCTGATCAAAGAAGTCGATCAGCAGGCCTCCACCGGGGGCCGCCGCGCGATTTCCATCGTCACGGAAACCCGCAATTTTCAGGCCATTGGCGTTCGCTTAGGACGTCATGACACCACGCTTACGCTCTACGACCTGAGCAGCAAGGCCATTGCCGAAGAGCATTACCCCCTTCCTGAGCGCACGCAGGAGACGCTTGAACATGCGTTACTGAATACCATTGCGCAGTTTATCGAAAGCTGTCAGCGCAAGATCCGTGAACTCATCGCCATCTCGGTGATTTTGCCCGGCCTGGTTGACCCGGAAAGCGGCGTTATTCGCTACATGCCGCATATTAAGGTAGAGAACTGGGGGCTGGTTGAGGCGCTGGAAAAGCGCTTCAAGCTGACCTGCTTTGTTGGTCACGATATTCGCTCGCTGGCGCTGGCGGAGCACTACTTTGGTGCGAGCCAGGACTGCGAAGACTCTATTCTGGTGCGCGTTCACCGTGGTACAGGTGCGGGCATCATCTCGAATGGCCGCATTTTTATTGGTCGTAACGGTAACGTAGGCGAGATTGGTCATATCCAGGTGGAACCGCTTGGCGAGCGCTGCCACTGCGGTAATTTTGGCTGTCTTGAAACCGTTGCCGCCAACGCCGCCATTGAACATCGCGTTCGCCATCTGCTGGAGCAGGGTTACCAGAGCCGCGTCACGCTGGACGATTGTAAGATCGGCACCATCTGCAAAGCGGCAAACAAAGGCGATGCGCTGGCCTGCGAAGTGATCGAACAGGTAGGACGCCACCTGGGTAAGACCATCGCCATTGCCATCAACCTGTTTAATCCGCAAAAGGTGGTGATTGCCGGCGAGATCGTTGAAGCCGAAAAAGTGTTACTGCCCGCCATTGAAGGCTGCATCAATACCCAGGCGCTGAAGGCATTTCGCCAGAATTTGCCGGTGGTGCGATCTACGCTCGATCACCGCTCGGCAATTGGCGCATTCGCCCTGGTAAAACGTGCCATGCTGAACGGGATCCTGCTGCAACATTTGCTGGAATCCTGATCGGATCTTATAGTAACGCCTTCTTTTTTTGATGTCGGATTGTCCATGACCATTAAGAATGTAATTTGTGATATCGACGGCGTGCTGATGCACGACAACGTTGCCGTGCCGGGTGCTGCGGAGTTTCTTCACCGCATCATCGATAAAGGAATGCCACTGGTTCTTCTCACGAACTACCCTTCACAGACTGGTCAGGATCTGGCAAACCGCTTTGCTACTGCGGGCGTCAACGTCCCGGACAGCGTGTTCTATACCTCTGCGATGGCGACCGCGGATTTCCTGAAGCGTCAGGAAGGCAAAAAAGCCTATGTGGTTGGTGAAGGTGCGCTGATCCACGAGCTGTATAAAGCGGGCTTCACCATCACCGACGTGAACCCGGACTTTGTCATCGTGGGCGAAACGCGCTCCTTTAACTGGGAGATGATGCATAAGGCAGCCTACTTTGTCGCCAACGGTGCGCGTTTTATCGCCACCAACCCGGACACGCACGGTCGCGGTTTTTATCCCGCCTGCGGTGCGCTGTGTGCCGGTATCGAAAAAATCTCGGGCCGTAAGCCGTTTGTTGTCGGTAAACCGAGCCCGTGGATTATCCGCGCCGCACTGAATACGATGCAGGCACACTCAGAAGAAACCGTCATTGTGGGCGACAACCTGCGTACCGATATTCTTGCTGGCTTCCAGGCGGGGCTTGAAACCATCCTGGTGCTTTCTGGCGTTTCACAGCTTGATGACATTGATACGATGCCGTTCCGGCCAAGCTGGATTTACCCCTCTGTCGACGAAATCGACGTTATTTGATTCAGAACCACGCCTCAGGGCGTGGTTTTTCATTTCTGCTGTCTTAAAACATCACTTCATCTAACGAAATCAGCTCTTCATTGAGAAATCATCAATAGAATCGCTTAAGGCATACACTTTTTTTAAGATTCGGCAATTGCCATTGCACTTTTTACGTTTTCATCGGTAAAACGCTTGCGCCCCCTCCCCTTTTTGCGGCATTTTCATAAGCAAGCAACATCACAACGCAACAGGGTTAACGGAGAAGGTTATGTGTTCTATTTTTGGCGTACTGGATATTAAAACTGACGCGGGCGAACTGCGTAAAAAAGCACTCGAATTGTCCCGCCTGATGCGCCATCGCGGTCCGGACTGGTCAGGCGTTTACGCCAGCGATAAAGCGATTCTGGCTCACGAACGTCTCTCCATTGTTGATGTCAACGCTGGCGCACAGCCGCTGTATAACGAGAAAAAAACGCACGCGCTGGCTGTTAACGGTGAAATTTACAACCATCAGGCGCTGCGCGCTGAGTACGGCGATCGCTACGCGTTTCAGACCGGCTCAGACTGCGAAGTGATCCTGGCGCTGTATCAGGAGAAAGGCCCGGAGTTCCTCGACGACCTGCAAGGTATGTTCGCCTTCGCCCTGTACGACAGCGAAAAAGACGCTTACCTGATTGGCCGCGACCATATTGGTATTATCCCGCTGTACATGGGACACGATGAACACGGTAACTTCTACGTTGCCTCAGAGATGAAAGCCCTGGTACCGGTATGCCGCACCATCAAAGAGTTCCCGGCAGGTAGCTACCTGTGGAGCCAGGACGGCGAGATCCGCCCGTACTACCAGCGCGACTGGTTTGATTATGAAGCGGTGAAAGACAACGTGACGGACAAAGCGGAACTGCGTCAGGCGCTGGAAGAGTCAGTGAAAAGCCACCTGATGTCAGATGTCCCCTACGGTGTACTGCTCTCCGGCGGTCTGGACTCCTCCGTGATCTCCGCGATCACCAAGAAATTCGCCGCACGTCGCGTGGAAGATCAGGAGCGCTCTGAAGCCTGGTGGCCACAACTGCACTCCTTTGCCGTGGGTCTGGAAGGGGCACCTGACCTGAAAGCCGCCCAGGAAGTGGCGAACCATCTTGGCACGGTGCACCATGAAATTCACTTCACCGTACAGGAAGGTCTGGATGCGATCCGCGATGTGATCTATCACATTGAAACCTATGATGTGACCACCATTCGCGCCTCCACGCCGATGTATTTGATGTCGCGGAAGATCAAAGCGATGGGCATCAAGATGGTGCTCTCCGGCGAGGGTTCTGACGAAGTGTTTGGCGGTTACCTCTATTTCCACAAAGCACCGAACGCCAAACAGCTGCATGAAGAAACGGTGCGTAAGCTACAGGCGCTGCACATGTTTGACTGCGCGCGCGCCAACAAAGCGATGTCCGCCTGGGGTGTGGAAGCCCGCGTGCCGTTCCTCGATAAGAAATTCCTCGATGTGGCGATGCGCATCAACCCGCAGGACAAAATGTGCGGCAACGGCAAAATGGAGAAACATATCCTGCGTGAATGTTTTGAATCCTACCTGCCGGCGAGCGTGGCGTGGCGTCAGAAAGAGCAGTTCTCCGATGGCGTAGGCTACAGCTGGATCGACACCCTGAAAGAGGTGGCGGCGAAACAGGTTTCTGATCAACAACTGGAAACTGCGAGCTTCCGTTTCCCGTACAACACGCCAGCCTCGAAAGAGGCGTATTTGTACCGTGAGATCTTTGAGGAGCTGTTCCCGGTTCCAAGCGCAGCCGAGTGCGTACCGGGTGGTCCTTCGGTCGCCTGCTCTTCAGCTAAAGCCATTGAATGGGACGAATCCTTCAAAGCCATGAACGATCCGTCAGGACGCGCGGTGGGCGTTCACCAGTCTGCTTATAAATAATGTCCAGACTATAATCAGGCCCTCCGGGGCCTGATTTTTTTGCCTCTCTTTTCCCGGCATAAAATCGATTAATAACCAATAATTGTCGAATATTCGGCCTCGCTGTTCGCAACCTAACCAAACAGTCACATTCCGGCTATTTTCATTGAAAAAGGTGTTGACGCTGCAAGGGTCTATACGCATAATGCGCCCCGCAACGCCGATAAGGTAACGCGAAAAAAAGATGGCTACGTAGCTCAGTTGGTTAGAGCACATCACTCATAATGATGGGGTCACAGGTTCGAATCCCGTCGTAGCCACCATCTTTTTTGCGGGAGTGGCGAAATTGGTAGACGCACCAGATTTAGGTTCTGGCGCCGCAAGGTGTGCGAGTTCAAGTCTCGCCTCCCGCACCATTCCCAGGTAAGCGTTGCACGGATGGGGTATCGCCAAGCGGTAAGGCACCGGTTTTTGATACCGGCATTCCCTGGTTCGAATCCAGGTACCCCAGCCATATTTCTTCGATCATGCGGTTCTCCGCGGTATTGGGGTATCGCCAAGCGGTAAGGCACCGGTTTTTGATACCGGCATTCCCTGGTTCGAATCCAGGTACCCCAGCCATCGAAGATTGCAGTACTGGCTACGTAGCTCAGTTGGTTAGAGCACATCACTCATAATGATGGGGTCACAGGTTCGAATCCCGTCGTAGCCACCATATTTACGTTATCGAATACGATTCGGTAAACTGAACATTGTTGGGGTATCGCCAAGCGGTAAGGCACCGGATTCTGATTCCGGCATTCCGAGGTTCGAATCCTCGTACCCCAGCCACTTTAAAGTCGTTAAGCAGTTTGTTTAACGCAATTGGGGTGTCGCCAAGCGGTAAGGCTCTGGTTTCTGATACCAGCATTCCGGGGTTCGAATCCCTGCACCCCAGCCACTTTAAACAAACAAGCCCGCTCTGCGGGCTTTTTTGTTTTTGTTGTTCAGAATAGTGCGGCCTGATGCCTTCACCCTAACCCTCTCCCACGGGGAGAGGGAATAAAGATCAGAGTCCGAGGGCGTACTTCAGGGCCTGACGCTTCAGACCACCGGCACGTTCCGCTGCCATCAATCCAATATTGCGCACTATACGCACCGGACCAACATCATTGCTGAACCCGGCATAGAACAGATCCATCCCCGACTGCATAATGAAGTTATCCGCCATACGGCGCGTCTGGTAGCGCTTCAGAACCTGATGGCTGGCCCAGGCTTCCGCGTGGGCGCGAGCGTTACCCAGCACATCCAGTAACGCATCGACGTCACGGTATCCCAGATTCACCCCCTGCCCCGCCAGCGGATGAATGGTGTGCGCCGCGTCCCCCACAAGCACCAGTCCTTCACGGGCATACTGCAACGCATGGCGTCGCATCAGCGGGAATGCGCCGGCGGCAACCGGGGTCACGTTGCCCAGACGGCTCGGGAAGTGCTGGCGGATTTCGCGCTGCAACTGATCCATGGACAGCCCCTGCAACTGTCGAATGCGCGCCGGTTTGTCGTACCACACCAGCGAAGCCCAGTTATCAAACAGCGGTAAGAATGCATGCGGGCCGTTCGGCGTAAAATGCTGCCAGGTGCTTTCGCCCGGCGCGTTTTCTGACTGAACAGTGATCAGCATGCAGGACTGCTGGTACTGCCAGGCATGGATCCCAATGCCTGCCATCTGCCTGACCTGCGAGTTCGCGCCATCCGCCCCCACCACCAGCTTCACGGCCAGCTCATCGTCGTTGTCCAGCGTCAGGAGATACCCGCCCTCATGACGATGCAGGCCTTTCAGCGAGTCCGGCACGCGCAGCGTCACCTTCGGGTGCGCCTCCAGCGCCTGCCAGAGTGCCTGCTGGAGCACGTTGTTTTCCACCATATAGCCCAGGCGCGGCAGTTTCAGCTCGGCGGCATCAAACGACACGTGAGCATTTTCCCACTCCCAGGTTTCGAGACGGCTGTAAGGATGCGCGCGCATCGCCAGCACCGCCTCCCAGACGCCCAGCCCGCGAAGCAGATCAACAGAGGCCGCGCTGATGGCGGAAATACGTACGTCCGGTTGGCTGGCAGGATCGAATGCCGGCGGAGCCGCCTGTTCAATAACGGTTACGTCAAATCCCTGCTGCGCCAGCCCCAGCGCCAGTGCGCCGCCGACCATACCGCCGCCAACAACGGCAACTTCGGTGTTCAGGAGTGTCATGGTCACTATTCCTTATTGAAGAATACCTTAAGTTTACCGGATTTTTGCGGCCCTGAGGTTGACAACCTTCATACTGGTCACAACCGCACCAAAGCATTACAATACGCGGCTTGCAATCCTGAGCTGAGCAAGTCGATGACTAAAAAACTCCATATAAAAACCTGGGGCTGTCAGATGAACGAATACGATTCATCGAAGATGGCCGATCTGCTGGATACCACCCACGGATACCAGCTGACTGAAAATGCGAAAGAAGCCGATGTGCTGCTGCTGAACACCTGTTCAATTCGTGAAAAAGCACAGGAAAAAGTCTTTCATGTGTTAGGCCGCTGGAAGCTTCTCAAACGGAAAAATCCGGACCTGATCATTGGCGTGGGTGGCTGCGTCGCATCGCAGGAAGGTAAGCTGATCCGCCAGAGAGCCCCCTATGTGGATATCGTTTTTGGCCCTCAGACCCTGCACCGCCTGCCAGAGATGATTAATCAGGTTCGCGGCAGCCGTAGCCCGGTGGTTGACGTGAGCTTCCCGGAGATCGAGAAATTTGACCGTCTGCCAGAGCCGCGCGCTGATGGCCCGACCGCCTTCGTCTCCATCATGGAAGGCTGCAACAAATACTGTACTTACTGCGTGGTGCCTTACACCCGCGGTGAAGAAGTGAGCCGCCCGGCAGACGATATCCTGTTTGAAATCGCGCAGCTTGCCGCGCAGGGCGTTCGCGAAGTGAACCTGCTGGGGCAGAACGTGAACGCCTGGCGCGGGGAAAACTACGACGGTACCACCGGCAGCTTTGCTGAACTGCTGCGTCTGGTGGCGGCGATTGACGGCATCGACCGCATTCGTTTTACCACCAGCCATCCGATGGAATTTACCGACGACATTATTGACGTCTATCGCGATACGCCAGAGCTGGTGAGCTTCCTGCACCTGCCTATCCAGTGCGGCTCTGACCGCGTGCTGAACCTGATGGGTCGTCCACATACGGTGCTGGAGTATAAGTCCACCATCCGCAAGCTGCGTGAAGCGCGCCCGGATATCCAGATTAGCTCCGACTTTATCGTCGGCTTCCCTGGCGAAACCGCTGATGACTTCGAGCGCACCATGAAGCTCATCGGCGAGGTGAATTTCGACGTCAGCTACAGCTTTATCTTCTCTGCGCGCCCGGGCACCCCTGCGGCCGATATGGTTGATGATGTACCGGAAGAAGAGAAAAAGCAGCGTCTGTATATTCTACAGGAGCGTATCAACCAGCAGGCCAACGCCTGGAGTCGTCGCATGCTCGGCACTGTCCAGCGTATTCTGGTGGAAGGCACCTCCCGTAAGAGCATCATGGAACTGTCTGGTCGAACCGAAAATAACCGCGTGGTGAATTTTGAAGGCACCCCGGACATGATCGGTAAGTTTGTGGACGTCGAGATTGTCGAAGTGCTCACGAACTCGCTGCGCGGGAAGGTGGTACGCACTGAGGATGAAATGGGTCTGCGAATTGCACAGACTCCGGAATCCGTTATCTCTCGCACCCGCAAGGTCAACGACTCTGGCGTAGGTATTTACCAGCCGTGATCCTCCTGGCCTGCCTGTCCGGCAGGCCTTGTATTTCCTCTCATCACCCCCAATATCTACCGCAACGCTTGCGCCTTTATTCTGTGGCGTGAATAATTTCGGTAATGACCGTTTTATTACGCCGTGTGGCCACAGGTCAGTTAACCAATTAAAGAGGAACAGTTTGAACATAGATACGCGTGAAATTAGCCTTGAGCCCGCAGACAACGCTCGCCTGCTGAGCCTGTGCGGGCCGTTTGATGACAACATCAAACAACTGGAGCGACGTCTGGGTATCGAAATCAATCGTCGCGATAACCATTTCAAACTCACCGGACGCCCAATCTGCGTTAACGCCGCGGCAGATATTCTCCGCAGCCTGTATGTTGATACCGCCCCGATGCGCGGTGAGATCCAGGACATTGAACCTGAACAGATCCACCTGGCCATCAAAGAGGCGCGCGTGCTTGAGCAGAGCGCGGAGAGCGTGCCGGACTATGGCAAAGCCATCAACATCAAAACTAAACGCGGCGTGATTAAGCCTCGTACCCCGAACCAGGCGCAGTACATCGCCAATATTCTCGACCATGACATCACCTTCGGCGTGGGCCCGGCGGGTACGGGTAAAACCTATCTGGCCGTTGCTGCTGCGGTCGATGCGCTTGAGCGTCAGGAGATCCGCCGTATCCTGCTGACCCGCCCTGCTGTTGAAGCCGGTGAAAAACTGGGCTTCCTGCCGGGCGATCTGAGCCAGAAGGTCGACCCGTATCTGCGCCCGCTGTATGACGCGCTGTTCGAAATGCTCGGCTTCGAGAAAGTTGAAAAGCTCATCGAGCGTAACGTGATTGAAGTGGCCCCGCTGGCCTACATGCGTGGCCGTACGCTTAACGACGCGTTCATCATTCTGGATGAGAGCCAGAACACCACTATCGAACAGATGAAGATGTTCCTGACGCGTATTGGCTTTAACTCGAAAGCGGTTATCACCGGTGACGTCACCCAGATTGACCTGCCGCGTAACACCAAATCGGGTCTGCGTCACGCCATCGAAGTCCTGGCCGAGGTAGAGGAAATCAGCTTCAACTTCTTCCACAGTGAAGACGTGGTACGCCATCCGGTGGTCGCGCGTATCGTTAACGCTTATGAGGCCTGGGAAGAGGCAGATCAGAAGCGCAGGGCCGAACTGGCCGCAGAACGTAAGCGCGAAGCGCAGGAGCATGAACAGAAATGAGTCAGGTGATCCTCGATTTACAGCTGGCCTGTGAAGATAATTCCGGCATGCCAGAAGAGGCACAGTTTCAGAAATGGCTGGATGCCGTTATCCCCCAGTTTCAGGAAGAATCAGAGGTCACGATTCGCCTGGTGGATGAAGCAGAAAGCCATGAGCTCAACCTGACCTACCGCGGGAAAGATAAGCCGACCAACGTGCTCTCTTTCCCGTTCGAAGCCCCTCCGGGCATTGAGATGCCGCTGCTGGGCGATCTGATCATCTGCCGTCAGGTGGTTGAGCAGGAAGCCAAAGAGCAGCAAAAGCCGCTGGAAGCGCACTGGGCACACATGGTGGTGCACGGTAGCCTGCATCTTCTGGGTTACGACCATATTGAAGATGACGAAGCGGAAGAGATGGAATCCCTCGAGACAGAGATAATGCTTGCTCTGGGCTATGAGGATCCGTACATTGCCGAGAAAGAATAGTCAGTCACTGACTACCATGCCGCCGCGCAGGGACATAGCGCGGCGGTTAACGTTGAACTAACAAGAGAACCCTTAACAAACGCCATGAGCGACGACAATTCACACAGTAGCGACACGACAACCACTAAAAAGGGATTTTTCTCCCTCATTCTGAACCAGCTTTTCCACGGCGAACCGAAAAACCGTGATGAACTGCTGGAGCTGATTCGTGATTCCGGGCAGAACGACCTTATCGACGAAGATACGCGCGAAATGCTCGAAGGGGTGATGGACATCGCCGACCAGCGCGTCCGCGACATCATGATCCCCCGCTCGCAGATGATTACCCTGAAACGCAACCAGACGCTGGACGAGTGCCTCGATGTGATTATCGAATCGGCTCACTCACGTTTCCCGGTCATCAGCGAAGATAAAGATCACATTGAAGGGATTTTGATGGCGAAAGATCTGCTGCCGTTTATGCGCAGCGATGCCGAAGCCTTCAGTATGGAAAAGGTGTTACGCCCGGCCGTGGTTGTGCCGGAAAGTAAGCGTGTGGATCGGATGCTGAAGGAGTTTCGCTCCCAGCGCTATCACATGGCGATTGTTATTGATGAATTTGGTGGCGTTTCCGGTCTGGTCACAATCGAAGACATCCTTGAGCTGATCGTGGGCGAAATCGAAGACGAGTATGACGAAGAAGAGGATATCGACTTCCGTCAGCTGAGCCGCCACACCTGGACCGTGCGCGCGCTGGCCTCCATTGAAGACTTCAACGATACCTTTGGCACCAGCTTCAGAGATGAAGAAGTGGACACCATTGGTGGTCTGGTGATGCAGGCCTTCGGCCATCTTCCGGCCCGCGGTGAAACCGTTGACATCGATGGTTACCAGTTCAAGGTCGCAATGGCTGACAGCCGACGTATTATTCAGGTTCACGTCAGAATGCCGGACGACTCACCGGTGCCAAAACTGGAAGATTAATGTAAATGGCATTTGCCCCACTCTTTGAACGCCAGCGCGTCCGTTTGCTGCTGGCGCTGTTACTCGGAGCCAGCGGTACGCTGGCTTTTTCTCCTTACGATATCTGGCCAGCCGCTATTCTCTCCCTGATGGGGCTACAGGGGCTTACCCTGAACCGTCGTCCGGTACAGGCCGCGGCCATCGGCTACTTCTGGGGGCTGGGACTGTTTGGCTCTGGTATCAACTGGGTCTACGTCAGTATCGCGCAATTTGGCGGAATGCCGGGGCCGGTTAACGTCTTCCTGGTTGTGCTGCTCGCCGCCTATCTTTCGCTCTACACTGGCCTGTTCGCGGGCATCCTGTCTCGCCTGTGGCCAAAAACGACCTGGCTGCGCGTGGCGATAGCGGCACCCGTTGTCTGGCAAATCACCGAATTTCTGCGCGGCTGGGTACTGACCGGCTTCCCGTGGTTGCAGTTCGGCTATAGCCAGGTAGACGGCCCGCTGAAAGGCCTGGCCCCGGTCATGGGCGTGGAAGCCATCAACTTCCTGTTGATGATCGTCAGCGGCCTGCTGGTGCTGGCCCTGGTGACACGTAACTGGAAGCCGCTGGTTGCCGCGTTAATCCTGTTTGCCCTGCCCTTCCCGCTGCGTTATATCCAGTGGTTTACGCTGGAGCCCGCGCGCGCCACGCAGGTTTCTCTGGTCCAGGGCGATATCCCGCAGTCCCTGAAATGGGATGAGAATCAGCTGCTGAACACGCTGAAAATCTACGCCAACGCCACTGAAAAGGTGATGGGCAAATCGCAGCTCATCATCTGGCCTGAGTCTGCGATCCCAGACCTGGAGATCAATCAGCAGCCCTTCCTGAAGATGATGGACGATCTGCTGCGCGCACGCGGCAGTACGCTGATCACCGGAATTGTGGATGCGCGTCTCAATCAGCAGAACCGCTATGACACGTACAACACGATCATTACGCTCGGTAAGGGCAGCGAATACAGCTATACCTCCACCAATCGCTACAACAAAAACCACCTTGTACCGTTTGGCGAATTTGTTCCGCTGGAGTCTATTCTGCGCCCACTGGCACCGTTCTTTGATTTGCCGATGTCCTCATTCAGCCGGGGCCCTTACGTTCAGCCGCAGCTGCATGCGCACGGTTTTGCCCTGACGGCCGCCATTTGCTACGAGATTATCCTCGGCGAGCAGGTGCGCGATAATTTCCGCCCGGACACTGACTATCTGCTGACCATCTCAAACGATGCGTGGTTCGGTAAATCGATTGGCCCGTGGCAGCACTTCCAGATGGCGCGAATGCGCTCTCTGGAGCTGGCACGTCCGTTGCTGCGCAGCACCAATAACGGCATTACCGCCGTGATTGGTCCGCAGGGTGAAATCCAGGCCATGATCCCGCAATTTACCCGTGAGGTGCTGACTACTAACGTCACGCCAACTACCGGGCTTACGCCTTACGCGCGCACCGGGAACTGGCCGCTGTGGATTTTGACCGTGCTGTTCGGCTTTGGCGCAGTGCTGATGAGCCTGCGTCAGCGTCGTAAATAACCTTACCTTCTGTTGCCGGGTGGCGGCTACGCCTTACCCGGCCTGCTCTCCGGCGCCGGCGCCGCCCGACAATTTCCTCCCAAACTTCAATTCTGGCACGCCTGTTGCTTTGTTTAATTACATCAACGCTGTCTGGCTTAACGTGCAGCCTTGTCGCACCAGCGTAGATCATCGGTAGCACCGAAACGGTGCAACGAGGGATTATTGCCTCTGAATGGTGCGGCGCGCTTCGCAAAAATAAACAATAACGCAGCAAAATCTTTACATTAAGCCAGACTAAATGTTAACAAGCTTGCATAACACTGCACTCGCATTGCGCGAGATATAACAACATCACAATGGGTATCTATGCGTCACTGGCGCTGATAAGAAAGGAGTTGGGTATGCAATTACGTAAACTGGCCACAGCAATGCTGGTTATGGGAATGTCTGCGGGGGTTGTCCACGCTGAAGACGCTCCGGCAGCAGGAAGCACTCTCGACAAGATTGCCAAAAACGGCGTGATCGTGGTCGGCCACCGTGAATCTTCTGTCCCGTTCTCTTACTACGACAACACGCAAAAAGTCGTGGGCTATTCACAGGATTACTCCAACGCCATCGTTGAAGCCGTGAAGAAAAAGCTGAACAAACCTGACCTGCAAGTGAAGCTGATCCCCATCACTTCACAGAACCGTATTCCTCTGCTGCAAAACGGCACATTTGATTTTGAATGTGGCTCAACCACCAACAACCTTGAGCGTCAGAAACAGGCCGCGTTCTCGGACACCATCTTCGTTGTGGGCACCCGCCTGCTGACGAAGAAAGGCGGCGACATCAAAGATTTTGCTGACCTGAAAGGCAAAGCGGTTGTCGTGACCTCCGGTACCACGTCCGAAGTGCTGCTGCACAAGCTGAACGACGAAAAGAAAATGGACATGCGCATCATCAGCGCGAAAGACCATGGCGACTCCTTCCGTACCCTGGAAAGCGGCCGTGCCGTCGCGTTTATGATGGATGACGCTCTGCTGGCAGGCGAGCGCGCCAAGGCGAAGAAACCAGACAACTGGGAAATCGTCGGTACCGCCCAGTCGAAAGAAGCCTACGGCTGTATGCTGCGTAAAGGTGACGAGGACTTCAAGAAACTGATCGATGACACCATCGCTCAGGCGCAAACCTCCGGCGAAGCGGCAAAATGGTTCGACAAATGGTTCAAGAACCCAATTCCACCAAAAAACCTGAACATGAACTTTGAACTGTCTGACGACATGAAAGCGCTGTTCAAATCACCAAACGACAAAGCTCTTAACTAATTAGAACGACAGGGGCGGGATCTCCTGCCCTCTCGATTGTCGGGAAGCATGGACAGACTATACGTTGAGTGGTCGTTCCCCACTCAGCGCAAAAATTGAGCTTCTCACCAATCTTCGAGGGTAGCGCTGCTACCCTTTTTTTTCTGGAGTTTACTATGTCAATTGACTGGAACTGGGGCATCTTTCTGCAACAAGCCCCGTTCGGCAACACCACCTATCTCGGCTGGCTGTGGAGCGGCTTTCAGGTTACCGTTGCGTTATCGATAACGGCGTGGATTATCGCGTTTCTTGTCGGTTCGCTGTTCGGTATTCTGCGTACCGTCCCTAACCGTTTTCTCTCTTCGATTGGCACGCTCTATGTGGAACTGTTCCGTAACGTTCCGCTGATCGTGCAGTTCTTTACCTGGTATCTGGTGATCCCGGAACTGCTGCCGGAAGATCTCGGCATGTGGTTTAAGGCCGAGCTGGATCCTAACGTACAATTTTTTGTCTCCTCTATGCTGTGTCTGGGGCTGTTCACCGCTGCGCGCGTCTGCGAGCAGGTACGTGCCGCCATACAGTCACTGCCGCGCGGGCAAAAGAATGCGGCACTGGCGATGGGCCTGACTCTGCCTCAGGCCTACCGTTACGTACTGCTGCCGAACGCTTACCGCGTCATCGTTCCGCCGATGACCTCCGAGATGATGAACCTGGTAAAAAACTCGGCTATCGCCTCAACCATTGGTCTGGTAGATATGGCGGCGCAGGCGGGCAAACTGCTGGATTATTCCGCTCACGCATGGGAATCCTTCACGGCGATCACGCTCGCCTATGTTCTGATTAACGCATTCATCATGCTGGTGATGAACCTGGTTGAACGCAAAGTACGCCTGCCGGGCAATCTGGGGGGCAAATAAATGTACGATTTTGACTGGAGTTCCATTGTTCCCTCCATGCCCTATCTGCTGGATGGACTGGCAATCACCTTAAAGATCACCGTTATCGCCATTATCGTCGGTATTGTCTGGGGCACCCTGCTGGCAGTGATGCGCCTGTCGAGCTTTAAGCCGCTCGCCTGGTTTGCCACGGCTTACGTTAACGTGTTCCGCTCCATTCCACTGGTCATGGTGCTGCTGTGGTTTTATCTGATTGTTCCCGGCTTTTTACAGAACGTACTGGGACTGTCGCCAAAGACCGATATCCGCCTGATCTCTGCCATGGTGGCGTTTTCCATGTTTGAAGCCGCCTACTACTCAGAGATCATCCGCGCCGGTATTCAGAGTATCTCGCGCGGGCAGTCCAGCGCTGCGCTGGCGCTCGGTATGACGCACTGGCAGTCTATGAAGCTCATTATTCTGCCGCAGGCGTTTCGCGCCATGGTTCCGCTGCTGCTGACGCAGGGCATCGTCCTGTTCCAGGATACCTCCCTGGTCTACGTGCTGAGCCTGGCAGACTTCTTCCGTACCGCCTCCACCATTGGCGAACGTGACGGAACGCAGGTTGAGATGATCCTCTTCGCGGGCGGGGTCTATTTTGTGATTAGTTTAAGCGCATCGCTGTTGGTCAGCTGGCTGAAGAAAAGGACGGTATAATGATTTCCCTGAAAAATGTTTCTAAATGGTATGGGCACTTTCAGGTGCTGACCGACTGCTCAACAGAAGTGAAAAAAGGCGATGTGGTGGTGGTATGCGGTCCGTCCGGTTCCGGTAAGTCCACGCTTATCAAAACCGTTAATGGGCTGGAACCTGTCCAGCAGGGCGAGATTGTCGTTAACGGCACCAAAGTGAATGACCGCAAAACCAACCTTGCCCAGCTTCGCTCCCACGTAGGGATGGTGTTCCAGCATTTTGAGCTGTTCCCTCACCTCTCCATCATTGAGAACCTGACGCTGGCGCAGGTGAAAGTGCTGAAGCGCGACAAAAAAGCGGCGCGCGAAAAGGGGCTGAAGTTGCTGGAACGCGTCGGGCTGTCTGCACATGCGGATAAGTTCCCGGCGCAGCTTTCGGGCGGCCAACAGCAGCGTGTGGCAATCGCGCGTGCGCTGTGCATGGATCCGGTGGCTATGCTGTTTGATGAGCCGACGTCCGCGCTCGATCCTGAGATGATCAACGAAGTACTGGACGTCATGGTGGAGCTGGCGCACGAAGGGATGACCATGATGGTGGTGACGCACGAAATGGGCTTCGCCCGTAAAGTGGCCAACCGCGTGATCTTCATGGATGAAGGGAAAATTGTTGAAGACTCACCAAAAGAAGAGTTCTTCGCAAATCCTAAATCTGAACGTGCAAAAGACTTCCTCGCCAAAATCCTGCATTAATCTTTTTAGTGCGCAATCTGCGGATTGCGCACTGCTTCACGCTTTAGATCTCTTTTTCTATTCGGCGTCACATCGCAGCGTTAACCTTGTCACAAATAATGCTGAGAATGGAGAACGCTATGGCACAGCCAATTATTCTCGACTGCGATCCGGGTCATGATGACGCGATCGCACTCGTCCTTGCTCTTGCTTCCCCTGAACTGGACGTAAAAGCTGTCACCTCCTCCGCCGGAAACCAGACGCCGGATAAAACCTTGCGAAACGTGTTGCGCATGTTGACGCTGCTGAAACGCACCGATATTCCTGTCGCAGGTGGCGCCGTTAAGCCGCTGATGCGCGAGCTGATCATTGCGGATAACGTTCACGGTGAAAGTGGGCTGGATGGTCCGGCGCTGCCGGAGCCGGATTTCGCACCGCAAAACTGCACTGCCGTCGAGCTCATGGCGAAGGTGCTGCGTGAGAGCGCAGAGCCCGTGACGCTGGTGGCGACCGGCCCGCAGACCAACGTTGCGCTGCTGCTGAACAGCCATCCTGAACTGCACAGCAACATCGCCCGTATCGTCATCATGGGCGGGGCAATGGGGCTGGGGAACTGGACGCCAGCCGCGGAGTTCAACATTTTCGTTGACCCGGAAGCCGCGGAAATCGTCTTCCAGTCGGGCCTGCCGATTGTGATGGCGGGGCTGGACGTTACCCACCGCGCACAAATTATGGCGCAGGACATTGAACGATTCCGTTCTGTGGGCAACCCGGTTGCAACAACCCTGGCAGAGCTGCTCGATTTCTTTATGGAGTATCACAAAGCCGAGAAGTGGGGCTTCCACGGTGCCCCGCTGCATGACCCATGCACCATCGCCTGGCTACTGAAGCCGGAAATGTTTACCACGGTCGAGCGTTGGGTTGGTGTGGAAACACAGGGGAAATATACCCAGGGAATGACGGTGGTGGACTATTACTCGCTGACGGGAAACAAGCCGAATACCACGGTGATGGTGGATATCGATCGGGAAGCGTTTGTGGATTTGCTGGCGGAGCGTCTGGCTTATTATATGTAGTCCGAAAAAACAGTACATTATTGGGCATTTTAGGCGGTTCTGCTGCCTAATGCCCTTATCATGCCTCCCTCATACTAAAAACTTCATTAAATAAAACAAGCAAGAAAAAACAGAACGCTTTTATTTGATAATAGCTAAACCATTAGCCCCACCCATTTGTCACAATTATTATTACTTGCTACTGATTCACTCCTCAAATAAAAACAATGAATTCTTTTATGGATACTTTCAAAAGTGAGATAAACATCACTTTGCTTCGCAAGGACATGTTCGATGATCGAATGAACATAGCAAGGGAGCACGTTATGTATTACAGCGAAGAAATTATCAAGCAACCTGGAACTGACAAAGAGCTAGCTGTGCGGTTAGATAAAGCGTTAATAGGCGTTAAAGAAGGTGTACAAGATTATGTAAATGGTCTTGGCGATGCCACAACACGCTTACTTTATTATACATCCTGTCTTACAGAAAATTATCAAGATGTTTGTAAAAAACTTGGTTCTGAAGATGTCAGATTTATTTGCGCTCTATATGAACTAGTCAAACATAGAAATGTTATATTTCGAATGTTGAATATATATAGAAACCCTCTTAAAAAATAAAAGCGATGTAGAAAAGAAAACAATCCTTGAAAACTTAACGCCATTCGCCAAAAACTATTCCATTAAATACATTTCAAAAATGGTTTGATTTACTTTATAACATCATATATATGCTACGGAAACAAAATGAATTTATCTGTTCAGAATGCATTAATGAAAAAAATAGGAAGCAGAGTTGGGTGGGTCATAGGAGGACTGAATATTTATGGGATTGTACAACGTGCTGCTGATAGCGCAGATAATCTAAAAAATTTCTGCCCAATATTTTATAACGCCTTATATAGAGAGGGGTTAGAAATGATGTATTTCTTGATCGAACCCATGATCATGAAGTCTTGCTATCTAAATATTAGCACAGCATCTGATGAAGAAATTGTCAGAGCACTTAAGAGAATGATGTGAAAATGCTTAATTTGATGAATAATCTATTAAGAAGATATATCAGGCGTTTTTATAATAATATCAAAGATGATTGCATCAACAATATTATAGGCTGTGGAATAATTTTCCTTATAGCCATAATCTCCATTTTGGTTTCTATTTTTGTCGATAATAACAAAATTGCATTTGGAATTATCGCCTTGATAGTAACACTGACATTTTCACTAATATTTTTTTACAACGGAAAAGAATGAAATGACTATCCCGGCACATATTTGGCTCATCGATGACAATGGCTCACCTTTGACAGGAGAGTGTTTAATGCCATCACGATTGGGTTCCACTGAGCTTAAGTCCTTTAATCATTCGGTATGGATTCCTACAGACCATAATACAGGGAAACTGACTGGAACACGTCTTCATGTACCGATTAGATTTAAAAAAGAGATAGACCGGCTCACACCCTATCTATTCAGAGCCGTATGCGAAGGAAGAATACTGAAAGAAGCTTTAATAAAAATGTATAAAATTAATGATGCAGGAATAGAACTGGAATATTTCAATATAAAGCTGGAAAATGTAAAGATAACTCAAATCTCCCCCGTTCTATTTCCAGTAGGTATTGCAAGTAAGCATATGGAAGAAGTTGAAATTCGCTATGAGTCTATAGAATGGAAGTACACTGAAGGAAACATAATGTACAAAGACTCGTGGAATGAAAGGGTCACAGCCTAAAGAGGGTGGAAATCTTTCGGGAAACGTTTGGATATTTACTGGCGGAGCGGCTGGCTTATTATTCTGCGGCCTGATGCCCTCACCCCGACCCTCTCCCACAGGGAGAGGGTGCAAACAGTTTTGCTTTTACCTACGGCTCAAACGGCCGACGCTGGAACTGGTCGTGCCCGCACTTCGGACACAGCGACAACACCTCCGGCGTATACACGGCGATATGGTGGTGGCACTTCTCACACACCAGGTTCCCCAACCCCACTACTTCGCCGCTGTGGACACCGTGGTGGTTTAAATCCTGAAACACCTCACGCCATTCCAGCTGAGTTTTATCGGTAATATCCGCCAGCTCCTGCCACAGGCTCTCTTTGATGACCCGCATAAAAACGCTGTCGGCGATCTCGTCCTGGCTCTCTTCATAGCTTCGCGCGAACTCCTCCAGGTCACGGCGCACGGCGCGCGTCACCTCTTCCACTTCGGTTCGCGTTAACTCACCCGTTTGCGTCACGCGTGCGCGTGCCTGTTCGACCAGCGCGTCGATATCACGCTCGCCGTTACGCAGCCGTTCCGTCAGAGTCGCTACCAGTTCACGGTAAAATTGAGCAACCTTGTTCATCATTTTGCCTCCCGGGTAAGTAACTGTCTCTAATAATAGACCTTATTTCGCCGCCGCTTTGTCAGGTGAAGCACAGACCCGGTAAATTCCTGCAAAGTGCATTTGCGTGAAAGGCTGTTTTGACGCGGGCGTTTGGGCTATGCTATGCGGATCTGAATTACCACATCCATTGGCTACATTTGTAGCTGTATTGAACACAGGACCACTGGCTGCCATGCAAGAGCAATACCGCCCGGAAGAGATAGAATCAAAAGTCCAGCAACACTGGGACGAGAAGCGCACCTTTGAAGTAACCGAAGACGAGAGCAAAGAGAAGTATTACTGCCTGTCGATGCTTCCCTATCCTTCTGGTCGACTACACATGGGCCACGTGCGTAACTACACCATCGGTGACGTGATTGCACGCTACCAGCGCATGCTGGGCAAAAACGTTCTTCAGCCTATCGGCTGGGATGCGTTCGGCCTGCCTGCTGAAGGCGCGGCGGTGAAAAACAACACGGCACCGGCTCCGTGGACGTACGACAACATCGCGTACATGAAAAACCAGCTGAAAATGCTGGGCTTCGGCTATGACTGGAGCCGCGAGCTGGCAACCTGTACCCCGGAATACTACCGCTGGGAGCAGAAGTTCTTCACCGAGCTGTATAAAAAAGGCCTGGTGTACAAGAAGACCTCTGCCGTTAACTGGTGCCCAAATGACCAGACCGTTCTCGCGAACGAACAGGTTATCGATGGCTGCTGCTGGCGCTGCGACACCAAAGTAGAGCGTAAAGAGATCCCGCAGTGGTTTATCAAAATCACCGCCTACGCTGACGAACTGCTGAACGATCTGGACAATCTGGACCACTGGCCAGATACCGTTAAGACCATGCAGCGCAACTGGATCGGCCGTTCCGAAGGTGTGGAAATTACCTTCAACGTTGAGAACTACGATCAAACCCTGACCGTCTACACCACCCGCCCGGACACCTTCATGGGCGCGACCTACCTGGCCGTGGCCGCAGGTCACCCGCTGGCGCAGAAAGCGGCAGAAAACAATCCAGAACTGGCGACCTTTATCGACGAATGCCGCAACACGAAAGTGGCCGAAGCCGACATGGCGACGATGGAGAAAAAAGGCGTTGATACCGGCTTCAAAGCGATCCACCCGCTGACGGGCGAAGCGATCCCTGTCTGGGCCGCCAACTTCGTACTGATGGAATACGGCACAGGCGCCGTGATGGCCGTGCCGGGTCACGACCAGCGCGACTACGAATTTGCCACCAAATACGGCCTGACCATCAAGCCTGTTATTCTTGCTGCTGACGGCTCTGAACCCGATCTCTCTGAGCAAGCGCTGACTGAAAAAGGCACCCTGTTTAACTCCGGTGAGTTCAGCGGCCTGAGCTTTGAAGAGGGCTTCAACGCCATCGCCGACAAGCTGGCCTCCCTGGGCGTGGGCGAGCGTAAAGTGAACTACCGTCTGCGCGACTGGGGCGTTTCCCGTCAGCGTTACTGGGGTGCGCCAATCCCAATGGTGACGCTGGAAGATGGTACCGTGATGCCAACGCCAGAAGATCAGCTGCCGGTGATCCTGCCGGAAGACGTGGTCATGGACGGCATCACCAGCCCGATCAAAGCCGATCCTGAGTGGGCGAAAACCACCGTCAACGGTCAGCCAGCGCTGCGTGAAACCGACACCTTTGACACCTTTATGGAATCCTCCTGGTACTATGCGCGCTACACCTGCCCGCAGTACAAAGAAGGCATGCTGGATTCTGATGCAGCAAACTACTGGCTGCCGGTAGACATTTACATCGGTGGCATTGAACACGCCATCATGCACCTGCTCTACTTCCGCTTCTTCCACAAACTGATGCGTGACGCAGGCCTGGTCAACTCCGACGAGCCGGCAAAACAGCTGCTGTGTCAGGGTATGGTGCTGGCAGATGCGTTCTACTACGTTGGCGCGAACGGCGAGCGTAACTGGGTTTCTCCGGTTGATGCGATTGTCGAGCGCGACGAGAAAGGCCGTATCGTGAAGGCGAAAGACGCTGAAGGTCATGAACTGGTTTATACCGGCATGAGCAAGATGTCCAAGTCTAAAAATAACGGCATCGACCCGCAGGTGATGGTTGAGCGTTATGGTGCGGATACCGTGCGTCTGTTCATGATGTTCGCCTCCCCGGCAGATATGACCCTTGAGTGGCAGGAATCCGGCGTTGAAGGGGCCAACCGCTTCCTGAAGCGCGTCTGGAAACTGGTTTACGAGCACACCTCTCAGGGCGATGCGCCAGCGCTGAACGTAGCTGCACTGACTGAAGATCAACAGGCGCTGCGTCGTGATGTTCATAAAACTATTGCGAAAGTCACCGATGATATTGGTCGTCGTCAGACCTTCAATACTGCAATTGCGGCTATTATGGAACTGATGAACAAGCTGGCGAAAGCCCCGCAGGACGGCGAGCAGGATCGCGCGTTAATGCGTGAAGCGCTGCTGGCGGTCGTTCGCATGCTTAACCCGTTCACGCCGCACGTTAGCTTTACCCTGTGGCAGGAGCTGAAAGGCGAAGGCGATATCGACAATGCGCCGTGGCCAGTGGCGGATGAATCCGCTATGGTGGAAAACACCACGCTGGTGGTGGTGCAGGTTAACGGTAAAGTGCGCGGTAAAATTACCGTCGCGGTCGACGCAACCGAAGAACAGGTTCGCGAGCGCGCAGGCCAGGAGCATCTGGTCGCTAAATACCTTGAGGGCGTTACCGTACGTAAAGTGATCTACGTACCTGGTAAACTGCTGAATCTGGTCGTTGGCTAAGCGCGGGAGGAAACGTGCGACAACTGGCAACAATACTCTTATCTCTGGCGGTGCTTGTCACCGCTGGCTGCGGCTGGCACCTGCGCAACACCACGGCAGTGCCTGCGCAGATGAAAACGATGATCTTCGACTCATCCGATCCGAACGGACCGCTGAGCCGGGCCATTCGTAACCAGCTGCGTTTGAACGATGTTAAGCTGATCGAGAAGGGAACCCTACGTCAGGATGTTCCTTCGCTCCGTGTCCTGAAATCAACGCTGTCACAAGATACGGCCTCGATCTTCCAGGATGGGCGGACGGCGGAATATCAGATGGTGCTTACCGTTGATGCGGCCGTCTTGATGCCAGGTAAAGATATTTACCCTATCAATACCAAAGTCTACCGCTCGTTCTTCGATAACCCGCAGACGGCGCTGGCAAAAGACGCCGAACAGCAGATTATCATCAAGGAAATGTATGATAAGGCCGCGGAACAGCTGATCCGCAGGCTGCCTGCCATTGCCGCGTCGACGAAAAAAGGCGCTGACGTTATCGAAACACCGGATGCCAGCACGCCGGATATGCCAACGTCTCTGGGTAACTGATGATCAGGTTGTATCCTGAACAACTCCGCGCGCAGCTCAACGAAGGGCTGCGCGCGGCCTATCTGCTACTCGGCAACGACCCCCTGTTACTACAGGAAAGCCTTGATGCGGTTCGCCATGCGGCAGCCGCGCAGGGTTTTGATGAGCATCATACGTTCCAGATCGATAACAGTACCGACTGGAACGCTATCTTCTCGCTTTGTCAGGCCATGAGCCTGTTTGCCTCTCGTCAGACAATCCAGATCCTGCTGCCTGAGAATGGTCCTAACGCTGCCATCAATGAACAGCTGGCTATGCTGGTGAGTTTGTTACACGGCGATCTGCTGCTTATCGTACGCGGCAACAAACTCACAAAAGCGCAGGAAAACGCTGCCTGGTTTACCCGGCTAACCCCCAGTGCGGTGCTTGTCTCCTGCCAGACTCCAGAGCAGGCGCATCTGCCAAAATGGGTTGCCGCGCGAGCAAAGCAGCACAATTTGCAGCTGGATGAGGCCGCCAGTCAGCTCCTGTGCTACTGCTACGAAGGCAACCTTCTGGCACTGGCGCAGGCGCTGGACAGGCTCGCCCTGCTGTGGCCCGATGGCAAGCTGACGCTGCCGCGCGTGGAACAGGCGGTGAATGATGCCGCGCACTTTACCCCCTTCCACTGGGTTGATGCGCTGCTGTCGGCGAAAAGTAAACGTGCTCTGCACATCCTGCAACAGCTGCGCCTGGAAGGGAGTGAGCCGGTCATCCTTCTCCGTACGCTCCAGCGCGAATTACTGCTGCTGAACAACCTTAAACGCCAGTCAGCACACACGCCCCTGCGCGCCTTATTCGACAAACATCGCGTCTGGCAAAACCGTCGGGCGATGACCACGGAGGCGATAAACCGCCTTAGCCAGGAGCAGTTGCGTCAGGCAGTGCAACTTCTGATGCGCGCCGAACTGACGTTAAAACAGGATTACGGTCAGTCTGTCTGGGCGGAGCTGGAGAGTCTCTCTTTGCTGCTCTGCCATAAGGCTCTGGCAGACGTATTTATCGATGGGTGATATGCATTCTTTACAGGCAATGTATGGCGGGACCTTCGACCCGGTGCACTATGGGCATCTTAAGCCGGTAGAAATCCTCGCGAATTTGATTGGCTTGCAGCGGGTGATCATCATGCCCAACAATGTTCCGCCGCACCGTCCTCAGCCAGAAGCAACCAGCGAGCAGCGTAAAGCGATGCTCGCGCTGGCTATCGCCGATAAGCCTCTCTTCACACTGGATGAGCGTGAACTGCGTAGAGATACCCCTTCCTGGACATCGCAAACGCTGCGGGAGTGGCGCGCTGAGCAGGGGCCCATGAAACCGTTGGCGTTTATCATCGGCCAGGATTCCTTGCTCAACTTTCCCAGCTGGTACCAGTACGAAACCATTCTGGAAAACAGTCATCTGCTGGTCTGCCGCCGTCCGGGCTACCCGCTGACCATGCGCGACGCGCAGCATCAGCAGTGGCTTGACGCACATCTGACGGACAATATAGAAGACCTGCACAGTCTCCCCGCCGGGAAAATTTACCTCGCTGAAACGCCGTGGTTTGATATTTCCGCGACCCTCATCCGCGAGCGTCTCCAGCAGGGTTTAGACTGTGACGATCTCCTCCCCTCGCCCGTGCTGGCCTATATCCATGCGCACGGTCTGTATCAGAAAAGTACAGATGTCTGAGCATCGCCGGCGAAATTGTCCGTTAATGATTATCCTGCCTTGACAGGCTAAGCCATACTGATATCCTCCGCTGCCAGACTTTCCCGCCGATCGCTGCTTTACAGAAATTGTTTTACAAAAATGGCGATGCAATCTCAGGCGGAGGGTGGGATGATACCCGCCTTCAAAAGCCGGGCGGTGACATTTGTCCCGCGACTGGCGTCAGTTCAGGTATACTGACTGGCCACGAATTCATAGTTGTACAATCTCATTCACCCAGGGGGAAAACTTGCAGGGTAAAGCACTCCAGGATTTTGTTATCGACAAAATTGATGACCTGAAAGGTCAGGACATCATCGCTATCGACGTTAAGGGTAAATCCAGCATCACCGACTGCATGATCATCTGCACCGGCACCTCAACTCGTCACGTTGTTTCGATTGCTGACCATGTTGTTCAGGAATCGCGCGCGGCAGGGCTGCTTCCGCTGGGCGTTGAAGGTGAAGCGACCGCTGACTGGGTGGTTGTCGATCTCGGCGATGTGATTGTCCACGTCATGCAGGAAGAGAGTCGTCGCCTGTATGAGCTGGAAAAACTCTGGGGTTAATGCGTGAAGTTGCAACTGGTCGCCGTCGGCACCAAAATGCCGGACTGGGTACAAACCGGTTTTACTGAGTATCTGCGTCGTTTCCCAAAAGATATGCCGTTCGAACTGGTGGAGATCCCAGCAGGAAAGCGCGGCAAGAACGCAGATATCAAACGTATTCTCGATAAAGAGGGAGAGCTGATGCTGGCTGCCGCAGGCAAAAACCGCATCGTGACCCTCGATATCCCGGGCAAACCCTGGGATACGCCGCAGCTGGCGCACGAACTGGAGCGCTGGAAGCAGGATGGTCGGGACGTCAGTCTGTTGATTGGCGGACCAGAGGGGTTATCTCCCGCCTGCAAAGCGGCAGCAGAACAAAGTTGGTCACTCTCGGCGCTGACGCTGCCCCACCCGCTTGTACGGGTTCTCGTGGCAGAAAGTTTGTATCGCGCATGGAGCATCACTACCAACCACCCTTATCACCGCGAGTAATGACTGACCAGGGTAATTTAAGCAGCGGATGAAACTACAGAATTCTTTTCGCGACTATACGGCTGAGTCCGCGCTGTTTGTGCGCCGGGCGCTGGTCGCCTTTACGGGGATTTTGCTGCTTACCGGCGTGCTGATCGCCAACCTTTATAATCTGCAAATTGTCCGCTATACCGATTACCAGACCCGCTCAAACGAAAACCGTATCAAGCTGGTGCCCATCGCGCCCAGCCGCGGCATTATCTACGATCGTAACGGCACGCCGCTGGCGCTTAATCGCACCATCTACCAGATAGAGATGATGCCCGAGAAAGTGGATAACGTGCAGGATACCCTGAACGCGCTGAGAAGCGTTGTCGACCTGACTGATGACGATATCGCTGCGTTCAAAAAAGAGCGCGCACGTTCTCACCGCTTCACCTCCATTCCGGTAAAAACCAACCTGACAGAAGTGCAGGTCGCCCGTTTTGCCGTTAACCAGTACCGTTTCCCCGGAGTGGAAGTCAAAGGCTATAAACGCCGCTACTATCCTTACGGCTCCGCGCTGACGCACGTCATTGGTTACGTCTCCAAAATCAACGATAAAGACGTCGAACGCCTTGATAAAGACGGCAAGCTGGCTAACTACGCCGCAACCCATGATATTGGCAAGCTGGGGATCGAACGTTATTACGAAGATGTGCTGCACGGTCAGACCGGGTATGAAGAGGTTGAAGTTAACAACCGTGGCCGCGTGATCCGTCAGCTGAAAGAGGTGCCCCCGCAGGCGGGGCATGACGTCTATCTGACGCTCGACCTGAAGCTACAGCAGTATATCGAGACGCTGCTGGCGGGTAGCCGTGCTGCGGTTATTGTGACCGACCCGCGTACCGGCGGCATTCTGGCGATGGTTTCGATGCCAAGCTACGATCCGAACCTCTTCGTGGATGGCATCTCCAGCAAGGATTACTCCGGCCTGCTCAACGATCCAAACACGCCGCTGGTAAACCGCGCGACGCAGGGGGTTTATCCTCCAGCTTCAACGGTTAAACCGTATGTCGCCGTGTCTGCGCTGAGCGCGGGCGTCATCACCCGTAATACCAGTCTGTTTGACCCCGGCTGGTGGCAGTTGCCTGGCTCTGAGAAACGCTACCGCGACTGGAAAAAATGGGGCCACGGCCATCTGAACGTGACCAAATCACTGGAGGAGTCGGCGGATACCTTCTTCTATCAGGTCGCCTACGACATGGGTATTGACCGTCTGTCTGAATGGATGAGCAAGTTCGGCTACGGGCATTACACCGGTATAGATTTGGCGGAAGAGCGTTCCGGCAACATGCCAACCCGCGAATGGAAGCTGAAGCGCTTTAAAAAACCCTGGTATCAGGGTGACACCATTCCGGTGGGGATCGGCCAGGGCTACTGGACGGCAACGCCGCTGCAAATGAACAAGGCGATGATGATCCTCATCAACGATGGCGTCGTGAAAGTGCCGCACCTGCTGCAAAGCACCGTTGAAGACGGCAAAAAAGTGCCATGGATACAGCCGCACGAGCCGCCGGTGGGTGACATTCATTCCGGATACTGGGAAATCGCGAAAGACGGCATGTACGGTGTAGCCAACCGCCCTAACGGGACGGCGCACAAATATTTCGCTGGCGCACCGTATAAGGTAGCCGCGAAATCAGGTACGGCTCAGGTCTTCGGTCTTAAAGCGAATGAAACTTACAACGCACATAAAATTGCCGAACGTCTGCGTGACCACAAGCTCATGACGGCGTTTGCCCCTTATGATAACCCGCAGGTTGCGGTGGCGATGATTCTGGAGAACGGCGGCGCAGGCCCGGCGGTGGGTACCATCATGCGTCAAATCCTCGACCACATCATGCTGGGTGACAACAACACCGAACTGCCAGCTGAAAACCCGGCAGCCGCTGCGGCGGAGGACCAATAATCATGACGGATAATCCGAATAAAAAATCGCTGTGGGACAAGATCCACATTGACCCAGCCATGCTGCTGATTCTGCTGGCTCTGCTGGTCTATAGCGCCCTCGTTATCTGGAGCGCCAGCGGCCAGGATATCGGCATGATGGAGCGTAAAATCGGCCAGATCGCCATGGGTCTGGTTATTATGGTGGTGATGGCGCAAATACCGCCGCGCGTGTACGAGGGCTGGGCGCCCTATCTCTATATTTTCTGTATCATTTTGTTGGTGGCAGTAGATGCTTTCGGCGCCATCTCGAAGGGGGCACAGCGCTGGCTGGATCTGGGGATTGTCCGCTTCCAGCCGTCGGAAATCGCCAAAATCGCCGTCCCGCTGATGGTGGCGCGCTTTATTAACCGCGACGTCTGCCCGCCGTCGTTGAAAAATACCGCCATTGCGCTGGTGCTGATTTTCCTGCCGACGCTGCTCGTGGCCGCACAGCCGGACCTCGGTACCTCGATTCTTATCGCCCTCTCCGGCCTGTTCGTCCTGTTCCTGTCCGGCCTGAGCTGGCGTCTGATTGGTATCGCCGTGGTGCTGGTTGCCGCGTTTATCCCTATCCTCTGGTTCTTCCTGATGCATGATTACCAGCGTCAGCGCGTTATGATGCTGCTCGATCCCGAGACCGATCCGCTGGGCGCAGGCTATCATATTATTCAGTCGAAGATTGCGATTGGCTCCGGCGGCCTGCGCGGCAAAGGCTGGCTGCACGGTACGCAGTCGCAGCTCGAATTTTTACCGGAACGCCACACCGACTTTATCTTTGCCGTTCTGGCTGAGGAGTTAGGGCTGGTTGGCATCCTGGTTCTGCTTGCACTCTACGTGCTGCTGATCATGCGAGGTTTGTGGATTGCCGCACGCGCCCAAACCACCTTTGGTCGCGTGATGGCAGGCGGATTAATGTTGATTTTGTTCGTTTATGTCTTCGTAAATATTGGTATGGTGAGTGGGATTCTGCCGGTTGTCGGCGTACCGCTGCCGCTGGTGAGTTATGGGGGCTCGGCACTGATCGTGTTGATGGCCGGGTTTGGTATCGTCATGTCGATCCATACCCACAGGAAAATGTTGTCCAAAAGCGTATAAAAATAAGGGGATCGCAATGCGTAAGCAGTGGCTGGGGATCTGCATCGCAGCAAGTTTACTTGCCGCCTGTACAAGTGATGATGGTCAGCAACAGGCAACCGTCGCGCCGCCGCAGCCTGCGGTCTGTAATGGCCCGATTGTCGAGATTAGCGGTGCCGATCCCGTTTATGAACCGCTGAACGCCAGCGTGAATCAGGATTATCAGCGCGACGGTAAAAGCTATAAAATCGTTCAGGATCCTTCCCGTTTCAGCCAGGCTGGCTTTGCTGCCATCTATGACGCTGAGCCCGGTAGCAACCTGACCGCGTCGGGTGAAACCTTCGATCCGATGCAGATCACGGCGGCACACCCGACGTTGCCTGTCCCGAGCTATGCACGCATCACTAACCTGGCGAATGGCCGAATGATCGTGGTGCGTATCAACGATCGCGGTCCTTACGGCACCGATCGCGTGATCTCCCTGTCCCGCGCGGCGGCCGACCGTCTGAACACCTCAAACAATACTAAAGTGCGTATCGACCCAATTATCGTGGCGCAGGATGGTTCGCTGTCTGGCCCGGGCACGGCCTGTACCACGGTCGCGAAACAGACCTATGCCCTGCCCGCTCGCCCGGATCTGAGCGGTGGTATGGGGGGCGCTTCAACGCCGGCAGTGCCCGCGCAG
>NZ_QFRV01000336.1:0-1013 GCF_004136805.1 Enterobacter cloacae complex sp. GF14B | reverse complement strand
CTCAAACCACAAGCTCTCTAGCTCAGAATTTACGCACCCACTTGGAGCATCTTTCGTGCTTCCAAAAGTGCATCAAACTCGCACACTATACGAAAACAAAAAACCTGCAATTTCTGTATACAGTCAGTCTGAGGTGAATATTAGCAAAACGGTGAGGAATTTGCGAAAAAATTCTTTTGCAAAGTTGTAGACCACGTCGAAACGGATGGGTAGCAGAAACAGAATTCTCATATTTGCATTCTACAAGGAGAAAAATGAATCTGAAGACAGTGTTGCTGTGCACACAGTTTTTAGGGCAGCACCTTTACTTACACACAATCTTCCACACTCCTTTCTGAGCTTCCACAAGAGCATACATCACTCTCAACTGAGCTCACAAGCTCCCATTGCATTCTCACAAAGCTTCCAAGCTTTCTTAATCTCTCCACCGCCGAGAGTGAGTGAGCTATCGTCTCGAGGCTCTCAAAGCCGTCATGCTCTCCGTGGTCACCATGGCTTTGATACCAATTGTGAGTGGGCGGATGCGGTGCGTATGCAGAGAGTGAGAAGGAGAGAGAGAGAGACAAAGAGAGATAATAAAGGTTTTCTAAACCCATCCCATCATCCTCTTTTCCATCCAATGCATGAATAGGAACCCTTGCCTCCTCTCCTAAACTAACCAACTAGCCCCTACCTTTGAAGCATTGGTTGATATAGTTTTGCAGCCTCGGAAATGATACCATGATGCAACTACATGGCCCATCTTGATGCAAGCTTATGAGTGATGGGTAATCCTCCCCATTAGCATAATTCTCAACATTGGTTCAACACTTTCTATATTAGTTATGAACCCCTAGTATTCACCAAGAATTTACCATATTCATGTGACACACTTGTATAAGCATCAAACCCCTCAGTAAAAATCAAATCTTCAAAGAAATTTCTACATGGAAAATAATTTGCAAGATCAAAGTTTTCATATATTAAAGCCATAGCGCTTGTTGTTACAAAACCATGTTCATTGCAGACCACCT
>NZ_QFRV01000335.1:0-1021 GCF_004136805.1 Enterobacter cloacae complex sp. GF14B | reverse complement strand
AAGGTGCTGGCGGCCAAGGCCCACCTCGAGCCGGTCGTGACCACGCTGGTTAACAAGATCCCGTTCGACTCTCAGTACAAGTACATGAGCACCCACTACCAGATTGGCGGTGAGGAGCAGATTTTGATCACCGGCGCGCCGGACGTGATTTTCGCCCTGTGTGAGCAGCAGCAGACCCGCAACGGTGCGCAAGCCTTTGACCGCGCGTACTGGGAAACGGAGATGGAGCGCTATGCGCGTCAGGGGCTGCGCATGGTCGCCGCGGCGTTCAAGCCAGCGAACGGTGAGCAGGCATTGACTCACGACGATCTGAGCCACGGCCTGATCTTCCTCGGCATCGCCGGGATGATGGATCCGCCGCGTCCGGAAGCGATTGAGGCGATTAACGCCTGCCAGCAGGCGGGGATCCGCGTGAAGATGATCACCGGCGATCACCCGCAGACGGCGATGAGCATCGGCCAGATGCTTGGGATCACCAACAGCGAGCAGGCGGTTACCGGCTATCAGCTGGAGAAAATGGACGACGCCGAGCTGGCGGAAGCGGCGGTGAAGTATGACATCTTCGCCCGTACCAGCCCGGAGCATAAGCTGCGCCTGGTGAAAGCGTTGCAGGATAAAGGCGAAATCGTCGGTATGACCGGTGACGGCGTGAACGACGCGCCGGCGCTGCGCCAGGCGGACGTGGGTATCGCGATGGGCATCAAAGGCACGGAAGTCACCAAAGAGGCGGCGGACATGGTCCTGACGGACGATAACTTCGCCACCATCGCCAGCGCGGTGAAAGAGGGGCGTCGCGTTTACGACAACCTGAAGAAGACCATTCTGTTCATCATGCCGACCAACCTGGCGCAGGGGCTACTGATTGTGATTGCGCTGCTGGCGGGGAACATCATTCCGCTGACGCCGGTGCTGATTCTGTGGATGAACATGGCGACCTCCGCCACGCTCTCGTTTGGCCCGGCGTTTGAAGCCGGTGAGAAAAATATTATGCGGCGGCCGCCGCGCGATCCGAAAATTCACG
>NZ_QFRV01000334.1:0-1022 GCF_004136805.1 Enterobacter cloacae complex sp. GF14B | reverse complement strand
TATTATTATCTAGAGTGATGACACCTCTAGAAAACAGCCGTGTGAGTTATGAATCGTTGGGAGTAGTAATTAGAGACCCCTATATATTATCCTATAGGTTCCCAAATAGGGGCATGGAGCAAGCACGCTCTGTACCATTTGTTCTCATGCATTCTTTTGCGAATAGCACATAAATTATAGTTTTGTTGTATAGCTAGTGATATCTTGTCTCTTTAGAGTAGCGCGTCACTTTTTAATGCATACGTCGGGGCGCCGTAATGCCTAGAGCGTAGTATTAAAAAGATGGATCTTTTTCGGTCTCGTATATGTAAATTACCCCTTTGTTTTGTTTTCTTTCCGTTTCATGCATACGCATTGCATCATTCATATCGGAGTCTTGATCCACCCCTTTTTTAGGTAAATGATGGGGACAAATCAAAACGGAAAAAGATTTTATCAAGTCAAGATTAAGAGTCTAGATGTCACTAGCCTCAAGGAATTGGGACGATTGATGGGACCCCTCCAAAGGCAAGCCTTCCGCAAAGTCTATGGGAAGATTCTAGATTTGACCGCAGCGGAGGTATTTACGGAAGCTGTCGTATCCCTCGCCCAATACTATGACCAGCCGTTGAGGTGTTTCACGTTTGGGGACTTCCAAATAGTACCAACTATTGAAGAGTTTGAGGAGATATTAGGATGCCCTCTTGGGGGGAGAAAACCGTATCTTTTCTCCGGCTTTCTTCCTTCCTTGAGCAAGATTGCAGCTGTAATTGGGGATTCAGCAAAAGAGTTGGGTCGCATGAAGCAAATTCGGAATGGAATAGTGGGCCTGCCACGGAAATACTTGGAAGGCAAGGCAAGGGATATGGCGAATCAAGAAGAGTGGGTCCCGTTTGCGGATATACTAGCTTTGCTAATCTTTGGGGTTGTCCTCTTTCCAAAGATGGACGGTTTGGTGGACCTAGCCGCAATTGATGCTTTCCTTGCATATCACCATAGCAAGGAGAGCCCGGTAGTAGCTATCTTGGCGGACTTATTTAATA
>NZ_QFRV01000333.1:0-1028 GCF_004136805.1 Enterobacter cloacae complex sp. GF14B | reverse complement strand
TTCATGTAGCGGTGTGTAGATTCAATTTTGGTCATCTTCAGATTTCTCGCCAATCATTTTTCAAGATTTCTCTCAAGCTTTAAAGTGCCCCAATTGGAGTTGTGCTCATCAGGTTACAACTAGTTCGCTGCAGGGTTATGACTATGGCAGCCTAGTGGCAAATTGTGTGTAGACAGATTCGGAGGGCATGTATCTATGAATTGTGGAATTGATGTTGAAGTTGTGGGTTTGTGATGTTCAATGGTGAAAGGGGAGGCCCTTGTCTTCATATGCATTGGTTGGCGTGTGCTGTAAATCCATGCTTTGGCAGGGTTTTGCTCCTATGTGACATAGTCTCTTGGGTGGGTGATGGTCAGTAAATTCCCAAGGGGACTACTCTTGTTGGATTAGTGGTGTTTCAAAGGAGTTTCCCAAAGCTTTTGGTGTTCTTTTTTTTCTCTTTCAACGCTCTTGGGTGACATCACTATATAGAGGTGTTCTAGTTTGTTTGTTTCCCAACACCGGTTTCAAGCCAAAAAAATATTCTATAAAAGGCCATTGTGAATTTCCACCTCTCTCTAGGTGATGGTCACAAAGGCCCACCTAGGAGAATATCATTTTCTTATTTCTCCCAAAACAAAGCACCGGTCAACCGTTCGGGACATGGCTTCTTGCTTTGTATCTCTAGCTGAGGTCCCTAAACCTAATTAGTCATACTAAACTAAGCAGCATGCACCTATAAAAGAGCACTGACAGGTCACTATCACAAAAAATCAGCACTTGAAAGAGAAGTCACGCACACACACTGACTCCAAGGGTAGCTATGCACAGGAGTAGGATCTCTGCACACATGAAATTTCCCTAGAGAATGCACTATGGTCTCTCTCTCTCTCTCTCTCTCTCTCTCTCTCCGCGGTCTCCATTTCACCGAAACAAAGGTTTTTGTAAATACTTTCTTGAATCAAGTTTGCCCTTACATTCCAAAGGTTTTTCATATCCTCTATCCACATCCCCATCTCTCTCTCTCTCTCTCTCTCTCTCTCTCTCTC
>NZ_QFRV01000332.1:0-1032 GCF_004136805.1 Enterobacter cloacae complex sp. GF14B | reverse complement strand
CGTGGCGCAGCAGTGGTTAACCCTGCTGCAACGCAGCCAGGCGCTGAGTGTCGTAAAAGGTCCGCTGGATGCCGCCGGGCAACAGGCCTGGGGAGATTTCTTCTGGCAGCACCGCAATGGCCTGGTCGATCCGGCCACCCGCGCCCGCCTGCAAAACGGCGGTGAAGCGCAGGCTCAGTGGATCCTGTCCCAGCTCTACTCCGCCTTTTCCGGCGTGAGCGGCAAGGAGCTGCAAAACGATCCGCTGATGCTGATGCGCGGAGCGCAGCTCGCGCTGGCGAAGAACAGCCAGAAGATGCAGCTGATGGACGGCTGGCTGGTGACAAAAGATGCGGCCGGGAACTACTGGTATCTGCTACACGGCGAGCTGGCGGGCTCGTCGTTTGACATGCAGCAAACCCACCAGCTGGTGACCACCCTCAACGCGTTGCAGCAGACGCTGAAAAGCCAGTATCCACAGGCGCAGCTGCTCTCGCGCGGGACGGTGTTCTACAGCGATTACGCCAGCCAGCAGGCTAAAAACGATATTTCCACGCTTGGCGTCGCCACGGTGCTCGGGGTGATCCTGCTGATTGTGTCGATGTTTCGCTCCGTGCGTCCGCTGCTGCTGAGCCTGCTCTCCATTGCCATCGGCGCGCTGGCGGGGACGGTCGTGACGCTCCTGCTGTTCGGTGAGCTGCACCTGATGACGCTGGTGATGAGCATGAGCATTATCGGCATCTCGGCGGACTATACGATTTACTACCTCACGGAGCGGATGGTGCACGGCGCGGAACACTCGCCCTGGCAAAGCCTGGCAAAAGTGCGTAACGCGCTGCTGCTGGCGCTGCTGACCACCGTCGTGGCGTATCTCTTCATGATGCTGGCCCCCTTCCCCGGCATTCGTCAGATGGCGGTGTTCGCCGCCGCAGGACTGAGCGCCTCGTGTCTGACGGTAATGTTCTGGCATCCGTGGCTGTGCCGGGGCATGCCGGTTCGCCCGATCCCCCTGAGACGGATAATGCAGCGCTGGCTGGACGCCTGGCGCGACGG
>NZ_QFRV01000331.1:0-1040 GCF_004136805.1 Enterobacter cloacae complex sp. GF14B | reverse complement strand
CTATAGCTGCCTCTTGCGAAGACCATGGATTCATGCCCTGGGAGTGGTCCCTTCAACGCTTCACCAGAAATTGAAGTTCGCAGTGGGTGGGCTTTTAGTGATAGTGTCGGGTGAGGAGGACATGTTGGTGAGCTGCCCCTCCTCCGCACCATACGTAGAAGCGGCGGAAGAATCATTGGAAACGGCTTTTCAATCCTTTGAAGTGGTGAGCTGCGCCTCCGTGGAACCAAGTTCGTCGCTACCTTCTCTCTCCAAAGCGGCCATAATGGTGGCGCGTGTTATGCTTAGGAACGGATTTGAGCCCGGAATGGGTCTAGGCAAGGACTGCCTCGGGAATGCCGACGTGGTCGATATCAAGGGAAATCCATACAAGTATGGATTAGGGTATGAACCCGGGATGCCGGGGAGGAGGAACGTGCTGTCAAGATTTCGGGCAGATAGGGTATGGCCCAGCCATATTAGCCAGTGTTTCACCAGCGCTGGAATGGTGTCCGAGGAGGAGGTGGCAGCAATAGAAGAGGAGTTCCCTCAAGACCCACCAAGTTTTGTGCAACCATGCCACCCCGATTCCCAAGTGGGGAACTGGCGCGTGATAAGCCAGTCAGAAGTCTATACCGCTGATTCAATGTAATTAGAGCCTATAGATTTCCTTTCTCTTTTGTTTTGTGAAACCTACCTTATTAAATAAACAAAGAGATCTTGTTTCATTTGTTCTTGCAGTACCACCTTTTCTCATATCATTTTGCATGTTTTTGTTTCTTTTGTCTTGTTTGGTATAGATATGAGGGTTGATTCTTTGAGGATCCTAACAACGAGGGTTTGACAATCAATTTCGATCGAGATATAAGCCAAACGATAAACGAAGAAGAGGAAGAGGGCGTCCTGTCGCCAGAGTTGGAGAGGTTGGTCGCTCAGGAAGAACGTGAAATGAAGCCTCACCAAGAGGAAACTGAACTGATAAATTTAGAGACCAGAGAGGGAAAGAAAGAAGTGAAAGTAGGAACCGGTATGACAGCACCTATCCGCCAAGGTTTGATAAC
>NZ_QFRV01000330.1:0-1046 GCF_004136805.1 Enterobacter cloacae complex sp. GF14B | reverse complement strand
TTCTGATATGGACATGGATGTACAATCCTTGTATGGGGATTGCGGCTCTAAAGCTTCACGAATGTATAAACCAATGACTCTGAAAACACTACCCTCTTACTTGGGAGATTACAAAGATGAATCCATAGTGTGTAAAACCATTTAGATAAAAACAGCAAAACAGACCCTAGAGGTAGACAACATCCATTCAATCATGTCTATACCCATTCAATGCACTCTTAATTTAGGAGAATTGTTAAAAATCAGACCATATTTATGGAATGATATACAAAAAACTCTAGAGAAGGTGGTGATAACAGGGCTAATCACAAAAAATTTGGGAAAATTGAAACACAAATTGGATAACAAAGAGATTAGATCCATCCCAATGAACAAAGTCGGAGAATACTACGAAGGGGAAGAAGGAAACACAACCCTTCCGGTGAGATATAATGATGTAGAAACCATGGCAATACTGGATAGTTGGGCAGGCATAGCCATAGCCACAAAAGTAGTATGTGAATCATGGGGAAAGTCGACCATTATACAAACTCGAATGAAATTACAATTGGATGATAGACACATTGAAAAACTCTTAGGACTGCTTGAAAAAGTGATAGTTAGTTCCTGTGGAATTGATCATCAATATAATTTTTCAATAGTGGACTTTGGAAAGAGACTCAATTATGAAATCATCTTGGGAAGACCTTTCATGTGACAAGTACAACTCATTCAGGATTGGGAAAACAATTATCTATACTTGAAGCAAGTGGGATCAATAACAAAGGTTAATCTAAAAGATCACACTTATAGAGATATTATAAAAATGCCCATACAAGAATTTGACTCAGTCTCTTTGGCTGAAACGAAGCTTCCATCTTGGTTGAACAAAGACACACCTATTTGGATGTTTGGAGCCTCAAAAAATGAGAGCTTAAAACGATAAAAATGTATCTTAGAAAGGCATTGCACAAATGAAGCTTATGTACCTGAACCCTTTCCAGAGTATTTGTTTGAGCCATTTGAGTGGACTCAAATTTTAGCAACCATGGATGTGTGTGTAAATA
>NZ_QFRV01000329.1:0-1048 GCF_004136805.1 Enterobacter cloacae complex sp. GF14B | reverse complement strand
ATTGAATACTCTCAACGTCAAGAACAACATCATGTTGGTCATGATACAACTATGATTTCACAAGAGGAGACTTAGTCACAACAGATGGAACGTGCTTTTTATACTCGAAGGAATCCATTTCAATGAGGAAACCGCAGAGGTGTCTGTCACGGTAATATTTTCTCTCGTCTCAAATTTCCTAAATAATAAGCAATGTTCTTACTGCAACAGAAATTGCCATACTGAAGATGATTGTTGGGAACATCAATATAGTGAAGAACACAATATTACCACTAAATAACCACATTTATCTAGAGACTCTTCTTCTTCTTGTTGTGAATATTGTGGACGATCCGATCATCCCACTCATATGTGCTATAAGTGTTGACTCGAAACAGATCGGAATAGAGCATATGCTACTGAACATCGAAACAACATTGTACCAGAAACAAGTTGCGTCCTATGTTCAGTTTCTCCAGACATAATACTTCATGTACGTGATGGATCACTTTTTATTGTCAATTCTGGTGCTACTGGAAATATGACATATCAGTCTAAGTGGCTCCATAAATATCATCCACTACCAGTTCAACGTGTTGTTTATCTTGCTGATGACACTACTTGTCAAGTAAAGGGTATTGTAGATTTATATCTTGGTACCTTATCTTCTTCCACTCAAATTTTACGAGGAGTATTACATGTACCAGATCTTCAACGTTATCTTTTGTTAATTGCTAGACTTGTTGATCTTGGTCTCTTTGTTGGATTTGATCATACCAAATGGCGAATTGAGAAAGATGGACAGACTATAGCCACTTCTCCTTGAAATTGTAATTTGTTTGAACTCTCTCTCAATGGTGTTGTAGCAAACGTTTTCATTGCTCCAGGTGATCATGATTGCAAATTATGGCATCACCAATTTGTTCATGCTGATTTCTCAAAACTCCTTCATCTTCAGTTTCGTGATCTTGTTCATGGCATGGATCTTAAAGCTCATCCCCATATGGGAATTTGTGAGTTTTATGCTCTTGGGTTTTGTGTTTCTCATTCCTTAAAAAGTGATTTGAAG
>NZ_QFRV01000328.1:0-1048 GCF_004136805.1 Enterobacter cloacae complex sp. GF14B | reverse complement strand
AGCAGCGCGCGGGCAATGGCCACGCGCTGACGCTGTCCGCCGGAAAGCTGATGCGGGTAACGCCTGCCCGCATCGGCAGCCAGACCTACCTGTTGCAGCGCATCCGCCACTTTTTCGGCAACCTGGCTTTCGCCGTGGATGTTTAACGGCTCCGACAGGGTGCGGGCAATGGTGTGGTTCGGGTGCAAAGACGCCCACGGATCCTGGAACACCATCTGCACGTTGCGGCGAAGCGCGCCTTCAAAACGTCGTCCTGGCCGTAAATTTTCCCCGAGGACGGAAATGTGGCCATTCCACTCGCGCAGCAGCCCCGCCAGCACGCGCAGAAGAGTCGATTTGCCGCAGCCGGATTCACCGATCAGGCTGAAGGTTTCACCTTTTTCGATGGCAAAACTGGCGGCGGAAACCGCCGTTTTTTCACCAAAACTCACCCGGAGCTGGTTAACCTCAACGAGTGCCATTGTCGTCCTCCTTCCACGGTTGCGAACGGTCGAGCGTCGGCAGCATCTTGCCAAACGTCCCGGCGTTCGGGCGGCAGGTCCAGAGCGTGCGCGTGTAGGGATGGGTTGCCTGCGGCAACTGGCTCGCCGCCATTTCATCAACGTTCTCACCCTGATACATTACCAGCACGCGGTCGCAGTGCTCCGCCACCAGCGGCAGATCGTGGCTGATGAGCAGCATCGCCATCTGGCGTTCTTCGCACTGCTGCACCAGCAGCTCGAGGATCTGGTTGCGCAGGCGGGCGTCCAGCGCGGAGGTCGGTTCGTCGGCAATCAGCACCTGCGGGTTGTTGATCAGCGCCATCGCAATCATCACCCGCTGGCCCATGCCTCCGGAAAGTTCGCCGGGATAGCGCTGGAGCACGTGCTCGTTCAGCCCCACGGCGCGGATAATATCGTGAATGCGCGCCAGTCGTTCGGCGCGGGGCAGGCGCTGATGGAGGGTCAGCGCCTCATCAAGCTGGGCGGCGACGGTTTTCACCGGGTTTAGCGCGTAGCGCGGGTCCTGTAGAACCATCGCTATGCCGTTGCCGCGCAGCGCCTGCCAG
>NZ_QFRV01000033.1:0-51061 GCF_004136805.1 Enterobacter cloacae complex sp. GF14B | reverse complement strand
CGCTGCCATCCCCACAGTAGCACTCCCGCGGCCAGACCACCTAGCGCAGGCGTCAGCGCCCGCCGCCAGGGCGATAACGCGGCTGCGGCGTTCACCAGACTTCCGCTTTCGTTGCTGAGAAATAGCCACTCCAGCAGATACATGCTGTGGCGGAACACCGCAACGGCCAGCGCCGCCAGCACGCCGGTGACGGTAGCAATCAGGAGACGGCGAAACATCGCGCGGATGTCGGGGTAAGCGTGAAGACGTTGCATGAAGTCGTGATTTAACGGGGACGATACAATATTGTGGCGGGAAATCGGGAGGTTAGCAAAAGGTATGCGTGCGGAAAATGGCCGGGCAGTACCCGGCCTGAATGCTTAACTTTCGCTATGAATATTTAATGCCCGGCGCGTACGCCCTGAACTCAAATACTCCGCAATATAATCCTGGGATATCTCGCCGTTATAGCGTCCGTCCTCGTCCACAATCGGCATCCAGCTGGTGTTGCTCTCATACAGGCGAGAAAGCACCACGCGCAGGTTATCCTCGGCCTTACCGGTCATACGGAACGGATGCAGAATATCCCCGCAGCTGCCGCTGGCGTTACGCGCTTCGCGGCGCTTCACAAAGCCGAGCGGTTTGCCGTGCTCATCAACCACGGTAATGGCGCGAATATCGTTGTCATCCATGGTGGCGAAGGCCTCCGGCAGCGGCGTCGATTCGCGTACCGTAATGGTAGGCTGCTGGTCGGTGACGTCGCCCGCCGATACCAGCAGCAGGCGTTTCAACGTCCGGTCCTGACCAACAAACGAGCCAACAAACTCATTCGCCGGTTTCGCCAGCAGCTCGTCCGGGCTGGCGCACTGCACGATACGTCCCTGACGGAAGACGGCAATACGGTCGCCCAGCTTCAGCGCTTCGTCAATATCGTGGCTCACCAGCATCACGGTCTTTTTCAGCTTGCGCTGCATCTCCAGGAATTGGTTCTGGATCACCTCACGGTTGATCGGGTCGACCGCGCCGAACGGTTCATCCATCAGCAGGACCGGAGGATCGGCTGCCAGCGCGCGGATGACGCCGATGCGCTGCTGCTGGCCGCCGGACATTTCACGCGGATAGCGGTGAAGGAATTTATGCGGATCCATTGCCACCATATCCATCAGCTCCTCGGCACGGGATTTACAGCGCGCTTTGTCCCAGCCCAGCATGCGCGGCACGACGGTAATGTTCTCTTCGATGGTCATGTTCGGGAACAGGCCAATCTGCTGGATCACGTAGCCAATGTTGCGGCGCAGGGTCACGGTGTCCATTCCGCTGGTGTCTTCGCCGTTAATCAGGATTGTCCCGCTACTTGGCGTAATGAGACGGTTGATCATCTTCAGGGTAGTGGTTTTCCCGCAGCCGGACGGGCCGAGCAGCACGCACATTTCCCCTTCAGGCACGTTCAGGTTGACGTTGTCGACGGCCTTAAACGTCTGGCCGTGTTTCTGTGAAAATTGTTTGGTGAGGTTTTCCAGTTTTATCATTATCGAATCCCCTTCGGAGTCAGTACCACCTGCAAACGGTGCAGCAACCAGTCGAGCACAATCGCTAAAAGACAAATCATCAGCGCGCCCGCAATCAACATACGAATATCACTCCCGCCAATACCGTTAAGCAGCATCAGGCCCAGACCGCCCGCGCCAATCACGGCGGCAATCGCCATGACGCCAATGTTCATCACCACGGCGGTGCGGATGCCGCCAAAAATCACCGGCAGCGCCATCGGGATCTCCACCCAGCGCAGACGCTGCCAGAAGGTCATGCCGATACCGCGTCCCGCTTCTCGCAGGCCCGGCGGCAGGCTGTCGAGCGCCGTGTGGGTGTTACGCACAATCGGCAGCAGCGAATAGAGGAACACCGCCGTAATCGCGGGCAGGGCGCCAATGCCCTGACCGATCAGCGAAAAGAGCGGGATCATCAGGCCGAAAAGCGCAATTGACGGGATGGTGAGCACAATGGTGGCGATCCCCAGCACCGGCGTTGCCAGCCATTTATGGCGGACAATTAAAATGCCCAGCGGCACGCCAATAATAATCGCCAGGCCGACGGCGAGTGCCACCAGCCACAGGTGTTGCAGCGTCAGGGTTAAGAGATAGTCCCAGTTGTCGAGAATATAGTGAATCGTCTCCATAGCGCCTCCTACAGCAACTGTTTGCTACGCAGGAAATCACGGGCGACCTGCTGCGGTGACTGATGGTCGATATCCACCTTCTTATTCAGGTCGGTGATAACGTCGTTATTGAGCTGGGCTGAGAGGGTGTTCAGCGCCTCCTCCAGCCCCGGGTTAGCCTCCAGCGTGTCTTTTCGAACAACTGGCGTCACGGCGTAACTCGGGAAGAAGCCTTTATCGTCTTCCAGCACTTTAAGATCGAAGCCCTTTACGCGCCCGTCGGTGGTGTAGATCAGCCCCGCATCGACAAACCCGTCGCGCACCGCGTTATAGACCAGGCCCGGATCCATCTGGCGGATCTGCGGGCGGTCCAGCTCCATCTTGTAGGCCGCCTGCAACGGTTTCATCCCGTCGCTGCGTCCGGCAAATTCCAGGTCAAGGCCCAGCAGCCAGTTGTTATCCGGATCGGTTTTACGGATCTGCTCAATCTTTGCCACCATCTCAGACATGGTATTGATATGTTCAGCCTCGGCGCGCTTGCGCTGCATGGCAAAGGCATAGGTATTGTTCATATCGGCAGGTTTAAGCCACACCAGACCGTGCTTCGCGTCGAGGCGTTTCACCGTCTGGTATGACTCCTGCGGCGACATGCGTTTGTTGATGTGGTTGAAGATGATCAACGACGTGCCGGTGTACTCCCAGGTCATATCAATCTGCTTGTTGATCATCGCGTTACGGGAAATCACCGTTGCAATATTGGTCTGCGGCTGCACCTGAAACCCTTTCTTTTGCAGATACTGCACGGTCATGGCCGAGAGAATGTGCTGCTCGGTAAAGCTCTTGGTTGCCAGGATCAGCGGCGCGGCGAGCGCCTGGCTGGTGAAGAGCGCGGCGGCGCATAGCGCCGTCAGGCCGGAAAACAGTCTCATAGAAGCTCCTTGTTATAATTATCGCGCGAGATGCGGGCTCAGTAGTCGACCCAGTGCCGCCAGCAGCGTATCCAGAATCAGGGCGAACAGGGCGGTGGCCGCCGCGCCCAGGATCAGCGTCGGAAAGTCATTCAGATAGATCCCAGGGAAAATCAGCTCGCCGTAGCTGCTGGCGCCAATCAGGAATGCCAGCGGTGCGGTACCGACGTTAATCGCAGTGGCAATGCGAATACCAGAAAGCATCACCGGCCACGCGTTAGGGATCTCAACCTGACGCAGGCGCTGCCATTTGGTCATGCCGATACCGTTTGCCGCTTCCAGCAACGACGCGGGAACAGAGCACAGCCCGGCATAGGTGTTACGCACAATCGGCAGCAGAGAGGCCAGAAAGAGGGCGATAATGGCCGGTTTATCACCGATGCCAATCACCACCATCGCCAGCGCCAGAACGGCCAGCGGCGGCAGGGTGTTACCCACGTTAAAGATTTGCATCACATATTCGGCGATACCACGCGCGGCTGGACGGCTCAGCAAAATACCGCTTGGAATGCCCACCAGCAGGGCAAAGAACATTGATGAAAAGACCAGAATCAGGTGCTGTTGACCGAGGTAGATCAGGTCAACCTGGCGCGCCTTAATCGTCTCCAGTCCAATTCCCCAGGTGAGGAGAGCGAGAACCACGATAATCGCGCCGACAAAAAGCAGCGAACGTTTAAGTAATGGGTGCATTGCGGTGTGTCTCCCTGTGCGCATGCGTTATAGCAACCACCGGTTGCCTGTTGTTATGCCATGTTTCGGCAGGGGTACTTCACCTATAGCAAGCGAAACGGAAGGGTTCCAGCGAAGGGGGTAAAACAGTAACCCTATGAAATTAGTGACAACCTGGGTGAAGCCTTATGGCATAAGGGCTGTCAGTGGGCAGGCAGAATAGTCTTAAAGAAGCACGCCTTACGTGACAATGTCACGTAAGGCGTGCTGATTAAACCTGTCGACTAAGCGCGGCGCGCACTTTTCGTACCCGCCACGAGATGCGGACGATAGAGAAGGCGGCGACGACTACCAGCATCAGGCCCAGCGCCAGCATCGCGTGGAATCCAAACTCTCTGAACAGGATCAGCCCCGCGATACCTCCGCTGATAAAGGAGAAAAGGGTAGTTAAATGGGTTTTGAGCTGACTCTTTTGCGCGGCCGTATCTTTGGAATAATCCCGGCGCATCATGGCGACCATAACGGAGGCCAGCGAAATGCCCGCATCGGTCAGCGTGCCGGTGATGTGTGTGGATCTTACCCGTCCACCGGATAGCTGAGTGGAGGTGGAATTATGAATTCCCATCAACCCGCACAGGAAAATAATAATCTCCTGATTCGTGGCAAAGGAGTGAAAATACATTTCGTACAGGGATACCCCTGCCAGTAATAGCCCTTCAACAAACAGAACCTGGCTGAATACCAGCCTGATGTTATGGATAATCCCCCAGATAACAATAATCCGCGCAGCGATGGCACCTGAGACAAACGAAAGAATAATGGCGCCGAAGAAAAGAATATCGCTGAGATCGGTGGAGGAAACTTCGCTGGATAGCTGCGAGGTATTGCCCGTCATATGCGAGGGAAAAAAGCCGAATGCGCCCAGCGCAATGGCATTCAGCAGTCCCGCGGAGGTCGCCAGCCAGAGGGCAAGACGACGATCCTCCTGATGCGTTCGTTCTTTCTTTAATTTAATCAGCAAAGAATACCTCCGGTTTGAGCTTTGCCTGAACGCTCAAGCTAACAAAGCGATGTCGCTGGCTGACCAGGATATTGCTTAATTATTATTTCAACGGGAGGAGTGCGAGGTTTTGTAATTAAATAAAATAACCTTGTTAATATAATGCTTTATTGCTGATGACGCGAGCAGACTGGCGGGCATAAATACCGGCCCAGTATGCATACTCGCTGGAGCGGGATGGGATTTGATTCAGTGTAGACATAGGTGTAATTCACAACGACGAGAAGAGAAGCCAGCATCTGGTCGCCGCTGTTCCTGGGAATGTACAGATCGCCAGCCAGGGTGATCCCGTATCGGTACTCGAACGTCACCTTGCGGTGGTCGACTTTATCGCTCTCGGCGAAGGTCTTATCTCAGGTTGTCACCATCGAAACGCGGGCGTCAGGATTTCGTGTTTCTTACTAATACATTGTTTTAACTCAACTTAATGATGCGCATAGCAGCACAGCGGACAGTTTGGGTGAATGTTTTCATTCGACGCTGGCGTCCGGCTGGGGCCGGATGATTGCCGTGCGCATCACGCCCGATATGGAGATGACTGTGTTGACGCCCTGGCGCATTTTCGGCGCTATGGTTTCCCGCAGACGCCCGCCGATCTGGATGCTCATCCCTGCATTGCCTACCAGTTCGCCGACGGTAACCACTATCAATGGGAGCTTGTGCAGGATGGGAAGCGAGTGACTCACCGCCCGGAGGGGCAATGGGCCTTTTCCGACAGCTACATGGAGGCCGAAACGGCCCGGCTGGGACTCGGGCTGGCCTATGTCCCGGTTGAGCTGGTGGCTGACGATCTGGAGCGTGGCACGCTTATACGCGTCTTACAGCGCTACAGCCTGCGGATGGACGGACTGTACCTCTATTATCCACACCGCAACGTATCCCCGGCGCTGAGAGCGGTGATTGATACGCTGAAAATTTAGGGTGCCTCTTCGCTACGGTCTATACAGCCCCTGCGTTTGTGATACGCTACTATTTTATATAGCGCAGCTCAACTAAGGCTCTGAAATGACAAAAATAATGCCAGAATATACGGTAGTTGACTTATCACGTTGGGCAAGAAAGGAACACTTTGAAGTATTTCAGGGCTTTGCTCAATCTACATTTAACCAAACGGTTCAGCTGGACATTACCGTACTGCTAAAGCATATCAAAGAGGTTGGCTGGAAATTTTATCCTGCGATTATTTCCCTTATTTCTCACGTCGTAAACCGGCATCCGGAATTCCGTATGGCCATGAAGGATGATGAGCTTGTAATATGGAATGAGGTTCATCCAAGCTATACCCTTTTCCATAAAGAAACGGAGACATTTTCATCGTTATGGAGTCATTACGATGGAAATATTCACCATTTTCAGCGCGTTTATGCAGAAGATGTTGCCCGCTATGGCAATATCCTTGCTTACTGGCCTAAGGAAGAGTCCCGGGAGAATATATTTTTCATATCTGATATTCCGTGGGTCAGTTTTAGCAGTTTTAACGTCAACGTCGCTAACATGCGGAATTTTTTTGCGCCCATGTTCACGTTTGGAAAATACTATAACCAGGATGAAAAAGTCTTGTTGCCTTTCGCCGTTCAGGTCCATCATTCTGTTTGTGATGGCTTCCATGTAGCCAGGATGATCAACGAGTTGCAAGAGTTATGTGATAATTTACCACACCATTCAGAGGCGCCGAACGTGTGATTCACGTGTTTTTAACATACGTCTGACGAGAGGAAATGCTGTAACCAAATTTTACGCCAGAACAGATTAAAATGTTCAATCGCATTGTTTTCGAGAAGATCGACATAATGCATGATTAAGCCGCGAGCCGTTTCCGGCCCGCGGCGGCATGACAGGTGATGAGTCGTTCTGACGATCAGGCGGCTTTGACGGCCCGGATTTTTTTGCTGCTATCCGCATCTGATGCTGTTTTATCCGTTGCAGCATTGCGCTCGGGAAGCTTGCTGGTACGCAGGATATGCTGCACGGACTCTTTCTGCTCGGCAAGATACAGACCAAGGTTTTCCGCCTGCGTTTCATCCATCTGCATTCCGCTTTGCAACAGCCAGTCGGTAAACGCTTCTGCCATATCGAGCAGTTTGTCGTGAGCGTCAGCCTCTTTCTTACTGGCAAATGTCATTTTTTCTTCACCTTTTCTTACGACAACAAATTTTGTTTCAACAGCCATTGTGCACCCCCCGTATACTGTAATTATATACAGTATAGCAGTTGTGACGTTGTGTTGCAGCAAAAATGTGCGAGCCTGGCCTGCACAACGGGTGGACAAGCCAGGTGCTGTTATCGGTACAGCGTTTTTTCGGCAATCGGGATCAGCAAAGTGGACTGCCATTCCGCCAGCGTCAGCTGGGCAAGTTTACCCAGCGCGGTGTAGAACGGATGGGCCGCGTTTTCAACGAATACGCTAAGGAAACGCGTGCTCCATGGCAGCAGATGCCAGGCAAGAAGCTGGTCGCGTTCTGTTTCGCGACCGTTCTCGGCAAGCCATGCCGCCAGCATCAGCAACGTTCCGAAATGATCTTCAGGCTCATTCTGCTGCATCTCAAAGGCGATATGGTTTTCACGCATCCACTGACGCAACGCGAGGGTCGAATCGCCAAACAGCACTGACTCGCGATCAAGCCAGACCGAGCCCCACGGGGGGGCGGGCAGGGCATACGGGCCAATAAACAGACGCTGCCAGGCGTCTTTCAACGCTTCATCCGATGGGGTCTTAAACATACTGGCGACAGGCAGCAGGTTTTCCTCCGCCAGCGGCCAGTCCTGAACCCAGTCACCTGCGGTCAGGGCACTCACCAGCGGCGCGGTCTGCTCGCTGTCTGGGGCGAAATAAAACAGCGCGCCCAGTACCCGGGCGCTGAACGCGAACGATTCGCGGTGTGAGACATCATTCATTACAACTTTCCTTACTTGCGCGCGGGTAGCCCCGCGCACCTGTGTTAACCTGCAATTGCTAACCCTGCGGTCATATGCAGACCATAAAATAGCCCACGGCCAATCAGTTCACCCAGCACCACCAGAACGACACCTGCAAACAGGCCGAGCGTTTTTTGCTCCTGACGACGAATAAGCGGGCAGATCCAGCAGCCTAAACCCGCCGCCAGCAACGCGATGCGCCACACCTGAAGCGAGCCATAATCTGGCAGCAGGGCGCTGGCCTGCTGGATGGAACTCTGTATCGTCCCCAGCGTATTGCTTTGCAACACGACGACCGCCACGCAGACGATAATTGCCAGTACGCTGACAGACGCGGCAAGAGTACCTTTGAATGTCACGTTTGCGATGCGTAGCAGCAGCGCGGCCAGCAGAGGACCAGCAAGGACCATCGTCAGGAAGAAGCTCAGCGTGGTGTAACCCGTATACCAGGTCGGGACAGTCTCTATCTGATAGACCCGGGTCATCGCCCAGACAAAAACGATACCCAGAAGCTGGCTGACAACCAGCCAGATTTTGCCCAAAGCTGGAGGCATTTTACCGATAACCGACACCAGCCACCAGAAACCGCCCACGGCAAAGAAGATCGAACCCGCCGCGATCTCATTACTCAGCGCTGACGCGCCCACGCGGTTAAGCGAGTTGAAGGCACGCAGCGGGGAGCCAAGATGCAGCACCGAAGCCATAAACCCAATACCCATTACCAGCCAGAGAAAAAACAGGCTGCGCACGATGCGCATTCTGGCCTTGTCATCATTTTCCTTAAGCCAGACGAAGCCCATCACGATTAACGCGCCGGCCACGCACTGCCCGAAAACGGTGAAGATCACCAGCGGCCATTCATGCCATCCACTTCCCATCTCACACCTCCTTCGGGTTTGCCAGGTAGCCGGTGGTGTCACCCGTCGGACGGCTGTTGGCGTTAGGTTTAATCACAATACTCGGCTTTGTGAAGTGCGCAGACGGCAGCGGCGCGACGGCAGCAAGCTGGCCGTGTTTTTTGCGCAGCTCCTCAATCGGGCCAAAGTCCAGCGCGCGCAGCGGGCAGGATTCGACGCAGATAGGCTTTTTGCCGTCCGCCACCCGGCTGTGGCAGCCGTCGCACTTGGTCATGTGGCCTTGGGCGGCATTGTACTGCGGCGCGCCGTACGGGCAGGCCATGTGGCAGTAGCGACAGCCGATGCAGACATCCTCGTCCACCACCACAAAACCGTCGTCGCGCTTGTGCATTGCCCCGCTCGGGCAGACCTTGGTGCAGGCCGGATCTTCGCAGTGGTTGCAGGCAATCGACAGGTAATAGGCGAAAACATTCTGATGCCAGACGCCGTTATCCTCCTGCCAGTCGCCGCCCGCGTATTCATAAATACGACGGAAGCTAACGTCCGGGGTCAGATCTTTGTAATCCTTGCAGGCCAGCTCGCAGGTTTTGCACCCGGTGCAGCGGCTGGAATCAATAAAAAATCCATACTGGGTTGTCATCGGTTAATCCTTATGCCTTCTCGATCTGCACCAGGTTCGTGTGCTGCGGGTTGCCTTTCGCCAGCGGTGACGGGCGGTGCGTGGTCAGGGTATTGATGCAGGAGCCGTGATCGACACGATCGCCGTTCATGTTGGCGTCATGCCAGGCGCCCTGGCCCATCGCGCTTACGCCGGGCATGATGCGCGGGGTGACTTTCGCAGCAATGCGCACTTCGCCGCGGTCGTTGAAGACGCGCACCATATCCCCATTTTTGATATCTCGTTGCTCTGCATCCACAGGGTTAAGCCACACCTCCTGGCGACAGGCGGCCTGGAGCACATCTACGTTGCCGTAACTGGAGTGGGTACGGGCTTTAAAGTGGAAACCGAACAATTGCAGCGGGAATTTGCTGCGCTCGGGCGCGTCCCAGCCTTCAAAGGTTGAGGTATAGACCGGCAGCGGGGTGATGGTTTCGTCTTTTTGCAGTTCCCAGGTTGCCGCAATATCCGCCAGCTTGCTGGAGTAGATCTCGATTTTGCCCGACGGGGTTTTCAGCGGATTGGCATCCGGATCGTCACGGAATTTTTTATAGGCCACAAAATGTCCATTTGGATCTTTGCGCTTATAAATACCCATTTTTTTCAGCGCGTCGTAGGACGGCAGCAGCGGATCTTTGGCGACCATTTTGGCGTACAGGTAGCGCAGCCACTGCTCCTGCGTACGGCCTTCGGTGAATTTCTGATGGATATCCGGTCCGAGGCGTTTCGCCACTTCGCTCATGATCCAGTAAATGGGCTTGCGCTCGAACTTCGGGGCGGTAACCGGCTGGAGGAAAATCAGGTATCCCATGTTGCCGGCGTAATCGTTGGGGATGATATCTTCCTGCTCGACGGTCATCAGATCCGGCAGAACAATATCGGCATACTTCGCAGACGAGGTCATGAAGTTATCAATGACGACGATCGTTTCGCACTTGCTCTCATCCTGCAAAATGTCGTGAGTTTTGTTGATATCGGAGTGCTGGTTGATGATGGTATTACCCGCGTAGTTCCAGATGAACTTGATCGGCACATCGAGCTTATCTTTGCCGCGTACGCCGTCGCGCAGGGCGGTCATCTCCGGTCCACGCACGATGGCATCCGTCCAGCTGAAGCAGGAGATTTGCGTTTTCACCGGATTTTCCGGCAGCGGCATGCGTTCGATGGTGATGGTGTAGGTCGATTCGCGTGCGCCGCTGTTACCGCCGTTAATGCCGACGTTGCCGGTCAGGATCGGCAGCATGGCGATGGCGCGGGACGTTTGCTCCCCGTTTGCCTGACGCTGCGGGCCCCAGCCCTGGCAAATGTAGGCCGGTTTCGCCGAACCGATTTCACGGGCCAGCTTAATGATGCGTTCGGCAGGGATGCCCGTTATGCGAGACGCCCAATCCGGAGTTTTCGCGGTTTTGTCATCACCCTGGCCGAGAATATAGGCTTTGTAATGACCATTAGCTGGTGCGCCTTCCGGCAGGGTTTTTTCGTCATAACCCACGCAGTATTTATCGAGGAAAGGTTGATCGACAAGATTTTCATTAATCAGCACCCACGCAATACCTGCCACCAGCGCGGCATCGGTGCCCGGACGAATCGGGATCCACTCGTCTTCACGCCCTGCGGCAGTGTCGGTATAACGCGGATCGATAACGATCATCCGCGCGTTTGACCGTTCGCGCGCCTGCTCAAGGAAGTATGTGATCCCGCCGCCGCTCATGCGCGTTTCCGCCGGATTATTGCCGAACATCACCACCAGTTTGGTGTTTTCGATATCCGATGTGCTGTTGCCGTCGTTGCTGCCGTAGGTGTAGGGCATTGCGCAGGCGATCTGCGCGGTGCTGTAGGTACCGTAGTGGCTGAGGAAGCCGCCGTAGCAGTTCATCAGGCGCGCGACCAGCGAGGCGTAAGGGGAGGAACGGGTGATGTTGCCGCCTACAATTCCGGAGGAGTAGTTAATGTAGACCGCTTCGTTGCCGTATTTTTCGACCACGCTTTTCAGACTCGTGGCGATGGTGTCCAGCGCTTCTTCCCAGGTGATACGCTCAAACTTGCCTTCTCCGCGTTTGCCCACGCGTTTCATCGGATAGTTCAGACGGTCTGGGTGATTGATGCGACGGCGAATTGAACGGCCTCGCAGGCAGGCGCGAACCTGATGGTTGCCGTAAACATCCTCGCCGGTATTATCCGTTTCAACCCAATAGACTTCGTCATCGCGAACGTGCAGACGCAGCGCACAACGGCTACCGCAGTTTACCGAGCAGGCGCCCCAGACGACTTTGTCATCTGCGGGCTGAATAGCGGACTGCACAGCGGCGGCGGCGCTTTTTAGACCAAAAGGTAATGCGATCCCACCGGCGGCAAGCGCCAGAGATCCTATGGCAGTAGATTTAACCAGAGTTCGACGGCTTATCCCGCCGTGATGTTCAACTTCGGACATGACTCACCCCATCATTGTTAATAATTATTTTCACCCGTGACTACAACCGGGCTAATGATGGGGGGAGTGTTACTTATTTAGAGGTATTAAATATTAATCCTCGTCAAATCAGGGGAATTGAGTGGGAAAATCATTGCGGCTCAGCGGGCGCATTCTCCTGCGTACCTGCGCCGCTCACCGGGTAGTTGCCGCTACTGGTGCGGGTGTACAAAATTTTGAAAGTATCGTTGGCACAATGCCCAACGACCTGCGCATCCGGCTGATCGGCCTGATCGTTCGGGACGATGTTCAGGGTAAAGCCAGACTCCGGTACGCCGTTGTTGATAATCTTCTGCTGAATGTCGCTTTTCACGCGCTCGCAGGAATCCGGGGCCGCAAGAAGAGCGGGTGAAGCACTCATTAACAGCAGGGCGGTAATCCAGGGTAACCGTTTCATCTGTAGCTCCTTTTCACTGTGTAGACTGTAAGCATAGCAGGGCTAGGGTAAGCTTTTGTTTTTGGGTCTGTCTTTCTGAATTGTCCTGGAGCCCTGCCTGCGTCATAAAATAAATTGCGAATAATGGTGCTGATTGTCTACCAGATAAGAAGGCAGGGTGCGTTTTGATACCTCTTGCCTGACCAGTTTTCGGTCTCGTCCCCATATATCTTCGGCGTTGGTGATAACCTTCATAATATGTTCCGGGTTATTGAATTCCGGCAGATCGTATTCGGTATGAGAAATGGTAGACATTTTTTCGGAAATTCTTTCTGGGGTCATTACCCAGGAGAAATGCCAGCCGCCATCTTTCACAATCTTATTATTGATTTTTAGCCAGTTCCATTTAAACCATGACCAGTTTTTATCTTTGCGCGCACGCTTCCAGTTTCGGAAAGATTCAGGCTCACCGTGGAAGAAATGCTTAAGGTTGTAATAGGACGTCGCGCGCGGCAAGGTACATTTTCTCGGCGTACCATCCGTGTTGTGAACCTGGAGATTAAACTGATAGTTGAATACGTTTTGATGAATAGTCGTGCAGAGCGCGCGCGGATTAATGGCCCTGACCGTGTCGGGAGAGAAGATTTCGTCAACGTCTGACACCAGAATCAGATCGTCGTCTGCCGCGTCTTTTAACCCGTTCATAATGGAGTTGCGAAGCGCTGCTTCATTTGCCCATGCATCAACCTGGTTATTATCCGCCCGGTTTAAAATAGGCTGCGCGTCAAAAGGCACGTAAATGATTTTGTCTTTGAATTTGGCAAACTTCGTAATATCGAAATGCAATTCTCGCGGTATGCCCGTAAAAGAGTGTGTTGCTTCTACAATGACAAAACGGTCAACAACATCAGCGAGAGTATGTAATCTGATGTCGAGCAACATATCTTCGTCATAGTATAAAAAACAGTCGTAAATCATGATGTTAACCCGAAAATTTAAGAATCTAATTTTATAATAGTGTGGAATCTTCCGCGCCCAAAGTAGCCACTTTGGCAGGTCTCGTCAATGCAAACGACGGATTTATACAGCGCGAAGAGTCAAATGAAGTGCTGTTATGTAAGTTGCTGTATTTGCTAATATGATTGTATCTCTCTCTGAACGGTAAATGATGTGAACAAATACGCAGCGATAACGCTACTGGCAACGGTACTGGTGGGATGCGACAACAACACCGCGCCGCTGTCATTTACGCCAGAGATGGCGAGCTTTTCGAACGAGTTTGACTTTGATCCTCTGCGCGGGCCGGTGAAGGATTTTACCCAGACGCTATTCAACGATAAGGGTGAAGTCTCTAAACGTGTGACCGGCACGATGTCAACGGAAGGGTGTTTCGATACGCTTGAACTGCACGATCTCGAAGCGAATACGGGCGTTGCGCTGGTGCTGGATGCTAACTACTACGTCGATGCGGAAACCCAGCAGCAGAAGGTAAAGTTGCAGGGGAAATGCCAGCTGGCGGAACTGCCGTCTGCCGGCCTGACGTGGGACACCGACGATAACGGGTTTGTGGTTGCAGCGCACAGTAAAGAGATGGAAGTGAAGTACCAGTATGACGCCGACGGCTACCCGCTGGGTAAAACTACGGTTTCCGGCGACCAGCGTTTATCGGTCAAGTCGGTGCCTTCGAAAGATCTGCGCAAGCGCATGGATTATACGGCGGTAAGCCTGTTGAACGATAAACCGATGGGCAATGTAAAGCAGAGCTGTGATTACGATCGCCACAACAACCCGGTGAACTGTGAGCTGCTGATAACAGATGACAGCGTCAAACCTGCCGTTGAGCGCAAGTACACCATCAAAAACAGCATTGAATATTATTGAGAATAAAACCGCGCAGGTTACTGCGCGGTGGGTTTAAGCAGGCTGGCGGAGGAGGACTTATGCCCGGCCAGATGCTGATGCTGGAAAATGCACATGCGTATGGTGTTACGGTATTCGCCGTTAATAAAGAACTCATGGATCAGTTCACCTTCCACCATAAAGCCCAGCTTACGGTAGATATGAATCGCTTTTTCGTTCTCTTTGTCGACGATAAGGTAAAGCTTGTAGAGATTCAGGACGTTAAACCCGTAATCCATCGCCAGCTTTGCCGCTCGCGACGCAAGACCTTTCCCCTGGTGCTCCGGTGAGATAATGATCTGAAATTCCGCCCGACGGTGAACGTGGTTGATCTCAACCAGTTCAACCAGCCCGGCTTTTTCACCTTCGCACTCCACCACAAACCGGCGTTCACTCTGATCGTGGATATGCTTATCGTAGAGATCGGACAGCTCGACAAACGCCTCATAAGGCTCTTCAAACCAGTAGCGCATCACGCTGGCATTGTTGTCGAGCTGGTGAACAAAGCGTAAATCTTCGCGCTCCAGCGGACGGAGCTTAACGTCACACGGCGTCGACATTACGGTGCTACCGTGCGGCCAGTGCGACGATCGAGACAGCGCAGGGTGTTAGGCTCCCAGTAAGCGTTGACGTTGGCACTTTGCTGGCATTTGTCGCGGGCATCAAACGCGACGTCTTCTTTATCCCACTCTTTCTCCACGCGCTTATTCACTTTCTGACGCAGGCTGCGGGTGTCATTCCATTGTTCTTTGTCCATGGCAGCATTCTGGCGGCTTTGCGCGCTGTCACCAGACTCAATGATGAGTTTGCTGGTTTCGGCTGATGCCGTTGCGGCGAAGGCGAACGAGGACAGTGCCAGTGCGGCTGTCAGACAAAGGCGTTTGCTTAATGTAGTCATAGCGTTTCCTTTAAACGGGTGCAGAGAATCGGATTACCCCGTTGGATTCTACACCAATCCGAAAGGGTGTCATACCCGCGCGGCAGGTATGGGAACGATGTGAACATTATCGCGTATGATGTCTAAATCAATCCTCACGAAACGAGAAAAATGTTCAAAACGACGCTGCTTTTTTTCGCGACCGCGCTGTGCGAAATCATCGGATGCTTTTTGCCGTGGCTCTGGCTAAAGCGGGGCGCTTCCGCGCTGCTGCTGATCCCGGCGGGTGTGTCCCTGGCCCTTTTTGTCTGGCTGCTCACCCTGCATCCGGCCGCCAGCGGGAGGGTATATGCGGCCTACGGCGGAGTGTACGTCTGTACCGCGCTGCTGTGGCTGCGCGTTGTCGATGGCGTCCGGCTAAGCCTGTATGACTGGGCAGGCGCGCTGATTGCCCTGTGCGGCATGTTGATCATCGTGGCCGGTTGGGGACGCGCATAAGCGTCCTTATAGTGTGATCGCCCGCTGATTTTACGATCATTATACTTGTATGGTAGTAGTGTAGTTGCGTAAATTTCCTGCATCACAACGAGCGATGTAAGGAAATGGATTATGAAGATTGTCGGGGCTGAAGTATTTGTCACCTGCCCGGGGCGTAACTTTGTCACCCTTAAAATTACGACCGATGAAGGCATTGTCGGCCTGGGTGATGCCACGCTTAACGGACGTGAACTTTCCGTTGCCTCTTACCTGAAAGATCACCTGTGCCCTCAGCTGATTGGCCGCGATGCGCACCGCATCGAAGATATCTGGCAGTTCTTCTATAAAGGCGCTTACTGGCGTCGTGGTCCGGTCACCATGTCAGCGATTTCTGCCGTGGATATGGCGCTATGGGACATTAAGGCGAAAGCCGCGAACATGCCGCTCTATCAGCTTCTGGGCGGGGCTTCCCGGGAAGGGGTGATGGTTTATTGTCACACCACCGGGCACACCATTGACGACGTGCTGGAAGATTATGCCCGTCATAAAGAGATGGGCTTCAAGGCAATTCGCGTGCAGTGCGGCGTGCCGGGAATGAAAACCACCTACGGCATGGCCAAAGGCAAAGGGCTGGCGTATGAACCTGCGACCAAGGGCGCTTGGCCGGAAGAGCAGCTGTGGTCCACCGAGAAATACCTCGACTTCACGCCCAAACTGTTCGACGCAGTGCGCAGCCAGTTCGGTTTCAGTGAACATCTCCTTCACGACATGCACCACCGTCTGACGCCCATCGAAGCGGCGCGGTTCGGCAAAAGTATTGAAGATTACCGCCTGTTCTGGATGGAAGATCCGACTCCCGCTGAAAACCAGGAGTGTTTCCGCCTGATCCGCCAGCACACCGTCACGCCAATTGCGGTGGGGGAAGTGTTCAACAGCATCTGGGACTGCAAGCAGCTGATTGAAGAGCAGCTCATTGACTATATCCGCGCCACCATAACCCATGCGGGCGGCATCACCGGGATGCGTCGCATTGCGGACTTTGCCTCACTCTACCAGGTGCGTACCGGCTCACACGGCCCGTCGGATCTGTCGCCGATTTGCCACGCCGCGGCGCTGCATTTTGACCTGTGGGTACCGAACTTTGGTGTGCAGGAGTATATGGGTTATTCAGAGCAGATGCTGGAAGTGTTCCCGCACAGCTGGCGCTTCGATAACGGCTATATGCACCCGGGCGACAAGCCAGGGCTGGGCATTGAGTTTGATGAGAAGCTGGCAGCGAAATACCCGTACGATCCGGCTTATCTGCCGGTGGCCCGTCTGGAAGACGGCACTCTCTGGAACTGGTAAACGAGGAGCGAATGATGAAAAGCGTAGTGATCCAACAGCCGAATGCGCTGGAGATTGAGGAACGTCCTCTCCCGTTGCCGGGGGCAGGCGACGTCCGCGTCAAAATTAAGCTCGCCGGTATCTGCGGTTCAGACAGCCATATCTATCGCGGGCATAACCCGTTTGCAAAATATCCGCGGGTAATCGGTCACGAATTCTTTGGCGAAATAGACGCGGTTGGCGAAGGCGTGGAGGGCACCCGACTCGGCCAGCGCGTTTCGGTGGATCCGGTGATCAGCTGCGGGCACTGTTACCCCTGTTCCGTCGGAAAACCGAACGTTTGCACCTCGCTGGTGGTGCTGGGCGTCCATCGCGACGGTGGTTTCAGCGAATACGCCGTCGTGCCGGCGAAAAATGCCTGGCACATTCCGGATGCGATCCCTGACAAACACGCGGTGATGGTTGAGCCATTCACCATTGCCGCCAACGTGACGGGGCAGGCGAAACCCACCGAACAGGACGTGGCGCTGATCTACGGCGCAGGCCCGATGGGGCTGGTCACCGTGCAGGCGCTGAAGGGCGTTTACAAGGTGAAGCAGGTCATCGTGGTAGATCGCATTGATGAGCGGCTGGAGATGGCGCAACGCAGCGGCGCAGACTGGGTCTTCAACAACGGCGAGCAGTCGTTACAGACTGCGCTGGATGAAAAAGGCATCAAGCCGACATTAATCATCGATGCTGCCTGTCATCCGTCCATTTTGCAGGAAGCGATTACGCTGGCGTCTCCGGCGGCGCGCATCGTGCTGATGGGATTTTCCAGCGACCCGAGCCAGATCGTGCAGCAGGGGATCACCGGCAAAGAGCTGTCGATCTTCTCTTCGCGCCTGAATGCCAACAAATTCCCGGTGGTCATTGACTGGCTGGAAAAAGGGCTGATCGACCCTGAAAAACTGGTCACCCATACATTTGACTATCACCACGTTACAGACGCCATCGAACTGTTTGAAAAAGACCAGCGGCAGTGCTGCAAAGTCTTGCTCACGTTCGACCAATAATAATTCACGCGGTAAAGAGCCTGCGAAGACAGGCTCTAAGTGGTACGCATCTTACCTTTCAGAGATAGCCATTATGACTCAAGCACAACCTCAAAGAAGTACGTCAGATTTGGTGAAAGCCGCCGTATCTGGCTGGCTGGGCACCGCCCTGGAATTTATGGATTTCCAGCTCTACTCCCTTGGCGCCGCGCTGGTGTTTCATGAAATTTTCTTCCCTGAGCAATCGGCGGCCATGGCGCTGATCCTGGCGATGGGCACCTACGGCGCAGGCTACATCGCGCGTATCGTCGGGGCATTTATCTTCGGCAGAATGGGCGACAGAATTGGCCGTAAAAAAGTGCTGTTTATCACCATCACCATGATGGGGATCTGCACCACCTTAATCGGCGTGCTGCCGACCTACGCGCAGATCGGGATTTTCGCACCGGTGCTGCTGGTGACGCTGCGTATTATTCAGGGGCTGGGCGCGGGGGCAGAAATCTCCGGTGCGGGCACCATGCTGGCGGAGTACGCGCCGAAGGGTAAACGCGGCATCATCTCCTCGCTGGTGGCCATGGGCACCAACTGCGGAACGCTGAGCGCCACGGCGATCTGGGCCGTGATGTTCTTTGCCCTCGATCGTGAAGAACTTATTGCCTGGGGCTGGCGCGTGCCATTCCTCGCCAGCGTGGTGGTGATGATCTTCGCCATCTGGCTGCGTATGAACCTTAAAGAGAGCCCGGTGTTTGAGAAGGTTAACGACGCCGAAACCGTTGCGCCAGCGGCGGCGCAGGATACCTCATTAGGCGCGATGTTTAAGAGCAAATCGTTCTGGCTGGCGACGGGGCTGCGCTTTGGCCAGGCCGGTAACTCTGGGCTTATCCAGACCTTCCTTGCCGGGTATCTGGTGCAGACGCTGTTATTTGATAAGGCGATCCCAACCGATGCGCTGATGATCAGTTCGATTCTCGGCTTCCTCACCATTCCGCTGCTGGGCTGGCTGTCCGATAAAGTGGGGCGCCGTCTGCCGTATATCATCCTTAACATTTCAGCCATTATTCTGGCTTACCCGATGCTGTCGATTATTGTTGATAAGAGTTACGCGCCGGGCGTGATTATGCTCTCTATCATCGTTATTCATAACTTTGCGGTCCTCGGGCTGTTTGCGCTGGAAAACATCACCATGGCAGAGATGTTTGGTTCGCGGAACCGCTTTACCCGCATGGCAATCTCGAAAGAGGCGGGAGGGCTGGTGGCCGTAGGCTTTGGTCCGGTGCTGGCGGGGATCTTCTGCAATATGACCGGGTCCTGGTGGCCAATTGTGGCGATGCTGGTGGCGTACTCGCTGATTGGGCTGGTCTCCGCTTTGCTGATGCCGGAAGTGCGCGACCGCGATCTGAGTGAAGCCGAAGATGCAGCCGAAGCGCCGCATAAAGAAGCGGTAGCCTACGGCGCGCTCTCTTCACGCCGCTAGTGGTTTACATCTTGTGTTACCTGTCACACAACTTTTTACTGATGTCACACCACATGGCGAAAAGTTAATGTAAATCAAGATCTGAAAACGACGTATCAGTATGGTTAATGGCAGCGTTTTTTGACTCCGACTGCCATTCTAGTTGGTGTAGTCAGCAGGCGCTGCCGCTCTGAAAAGGAAGCGGCAGCGGATCACAGCGTTCATTAATTAACGAGTCTCAATCATGGAAAACCAGTTATTACAGGCGAAGGCAACGCGTCCTCAGTACGATCGCGACAGCCTCAAGGCACGCATTGTTCATTTAGGGTTTGGCGCGTTCCACCGCGCGCACCAGGCGGTGTACACCGATATACTCGCCGCAGAACAGGGCAGCGACTGGGGTTACTGCGAAGTTAACCTGATTGGCGGCGAACAGCAGATCGCCGATCTGAAGGCACAGGATAACCTTTATACCGTAGCAGAGATGTCTGCCGATGCGTGGACAGCGCGCGTGGTCGGCGTCGTCAAAAACGCGCTGCATGCGCAGGTCGACGGGCTGGAAACCGTGTTGGCGGCGCTGTGCGAGCCACAGGTCGCCATTGTTTCCCTGACCATCACCGAGAAAGGGTATTGCCATTCCCCGGCAACAGGACAACTGATGTTCGATCATCCGTTAATCGTTGCCGACCTGCAAAACCCCCATCAGCCGAAATCTGCGCCGGGCGTCGTGGTTGAAGCGTTGGCGCGGCGTAAGGCGGCGGGGCTGCCAGCATTCAGCGTGATGTCATGCGATAACATGCCGGAGAACGGCCACGTGATGCGCAATGTCACCTGCGCCTACGCGCGCGCTGTTGACGGCGAACTGGCCGACTGGATTGAAGCGAACGTCACCTTCCCGTCAACCATGGTGGACCGTATTGTGCCCGCCGTCACGGCTGACACGCTGGATAAAATCGAACAGCTGACCGGCGTACGCGATCCGGCAGGTGTCGCCTGCGAGCCGTTCCGCCAGTGGGTGGTGGAAGATAATTTCGTCGCCGGACGTCCAAAGTGGGAAAAGGCCGGTGCGGAACTGGTTTCTGATGTCATTCCGTTTGAAGAGATGAAGCTGCGAATGCTTAACGGCAGCCACTCGTTCCTGGCCTATCTCGGCTACCTTGCCGGTTATCAGCACATTAACGACTGCATGGAAGATGAACATTATCGCGCAGCCGCGCATGCGCTGATGCTGAAAGAGCAGGCGCCGACTCTGAAAGTAAAGGGGGTGGATTTAGCTCACTATGCTGACCTGTTGATCGCGCGCTACAGCAATCCGGCCCTGCGTCACCGCACCTGGCAAATCGCCATGGACGGTAGCCAGAAATTGCCGCAGCGGATGCTCGATTCCGTGCGCTGGCACCTGGTCCACCAGAAACCCTTCCCGCTGCTGGCCCTCGGTGTGGCGGGCTGGATGCGTTATGTCGGCGGTGTGGATGAGCAGGGTAACCCGATTGAGGTGAGTGACCCGCAGCTGGCGGTGATTCAGGCGGCGGTAAACGGTAGCGCTGAAGGCGAAAGCCGCGTTAATGCGCTGTTGGGCATTGAGGCTATTTTCGGTAACGAGCTGCCGAAGGACGCGGTGTTTGTGGCGTCGGTCATGCATGCTTATCAGACGTTGCTGCAAAAAGGCGCGAAGGCCACGGTTGCTGAGTACGCCACCCGGCTTTAACGCTATGACATGCCGCCGTCCGCGGCGGCATGTCGGGGCGCAGCTTAGTGCATCCCCAGGCGAATCAGCTCAATCGGTTCGAACTTACCTTCGCATCCTTCCACTTCAACCGTTTTACCACGACGCACCTGCTCGGCATTAAGGCCGTCGCTGTGGATCGCTTTAATCACGCCGAACTGACCTGTGCCGCTAATCATGACGCGGCTGCCAGTGGTGATTGCATTTCGGTTACGGTCGTATGTCATCATGGTATTTTCTCCTCTCGTACTTATCCGCTACGGCGCTAATTCGACGGCTGCCGTTCACGGGGCACTATTAATACGCCTCTCTTTAACGAAATTATTTGCTTTTGATCAAGCTCACACTTTTTTCTTATTTCATGCAGGCGTTGACGGTTAAGGACACCACTTTACAAAGCGGACAGTTATTTTCCTTAATTGATAGTTTCCGGATGCAAGTGTTTAGGCTTTGTTTATATCCACAATGTCATTCTGGAGACAGAAAATAACCCTTCATCGGAAAAGGAGTCAGGCTTATGTATAAGAAAATTTTGATGCCTGTTGACGTGTTTGAAATGGATTTGAGCGATAAAGCGGTACGCCATGCGGTCAACCTCGCGAAGGCGGAAGGCGCGACGATCACCCTGGTCAACATTCTCCCTAACAGCAGCCGTTCGTTACTGCGGGGGTTCAATGCCGATATTAAGAAGTTCGAAGAGTATATGACCGCCGAGTCTGATAAGAAGATGAAGGCGCTGAAACGGCTCTTTGATATGTCCCCGGAAAATATTGATTGTGAAGTTCGCTTCGGCAACGTACGCGATGAAATCATCAAGCTCAGCAAAGAGGGGAAATATGACGTTATTGTTATTGGATCAAGAAACCCGAGCATGACAACCCATCTGCTGGGTTCAAATGCTGAAACTATCCTGCGCTACGCCACTATTCCAGTATTAGTGGTCCGCTAATTACTTCGCCGCAACCGAAAGGGGGCGGCGAGGTTTTATTCTTCGCTGAACCACTCGCGGTTTTCCTGACGAATTAACTGAACTGACTCACTAATTTCCTGAAGGTGAAGCGTCATCGCTTTATCTACGGCTTCCACGTCGCGTTTTTCCAGCGCGCTGAAAATATCATGATGCTGGCGCAGCAACATCTCTGGCGGAGAAACATGGTCGAGGCTCATGTAGCGCACGCGGTCGATGGTCGCTTTGATGTTTTCAACGGTATCCCACGCGAGCTGGCACTCGGCGATCTGCGCCAGTTTTTGGTGAAACTCGTCGTCCAGCTGGAAAAAGTCGTTTAACTGTTTGCGGTCGATGGCGATTCGTTGCTGATGCAGGTTTTGCTCCAGCAGGTAGCACTGGTTATCGTTGATGAGCGACGCGGCGCGACGCACCACGGCGCACTCGATGGCCTGGCGAACAAAACAGCCATTCCGTACCTGCGAAAGCGAAATTTTATTTACATAGCTGCCGCGCTGTGGGCGGATCTGAATAAGTCCGTTTTCTGCGAGTTTAATAAACGCCTCGCGCACGGGCTGACGGGAAACGTCAAAACGTACCGAAACCTCTTTTTCTGAGAGTGGCGTTCCCGGTGGGATCAGGCAGCGAACAATATCACGGCGTAAGATGCGATATATTTGCTGATTAACGGGCTGGGTAGGATTAAGTTGCGATTCAGCGGCCATGGGTTGTGATTTCTCAGAGAGTTAACCTGAACATACTACCATTCTTTTCCCTGCCATCACATACCCGGCCCGCAGGCCGGGAAGGGTGAATTACCCGCGATGCACGCTGAGTCCGGCATAGGTCTGGCTGACGGGCATCATCTCAACCGTGTTGATGTTGACATGCTTCGGCAAATTCGCGACCCACCAGACGGTTTCGGTGATATCTTCCGGCGTCAGCGCATTCGCGTTTTCATAGGTTTTATCCGCTTTCGCGTCATCGCCTTTGAAACGCACGTTGGAGAATTCGGTTCCGCCTACCAGACCCGGTTCAACATCGGTCACGCGGATCGCGGTTCCGTGCAGGTCGGTGCGCAGGTTCAGACTGAACTGGCGGACAAAGGCTTTGGTCGCGCCATAGACGTTGCCGCCCGCGTAAGGCCAGCTTCCGGCGGTGGAACCGATGTTAATGATATGACCACGGTTACGTTCAACCATGCCCGGCAGCACGGCGCGGGTCATGTACACCAGGCCTTTGTTGTTGGTGTCGATCATGTTCTCCCAGTCTTCCACGCTGGCTTTGTGAGCAGGCTCCATACCCAGCGCCAGGCCAGCGTTATTGACCAGCACGTCAATTTCACGCCATTCGGCAGGCAGGTTGGCAATCATCTCTTCAATGACGGCGCGGTTGCGGACGTCCAGCTGTGCGGTCAGAATGCTGTCACCCAGCTCGTCTTTTAGCTCCTGCAAACGCTCCTGACGACGCCCCGTTGCAATCACTTTGTGTCCGTTGGCGACGAAGCGACGCGTGATGCTTTCACCAAAACCCGCTGTCGCCCCGGTAACTAAAATAATCATCTCACTGTTCCTCAACGCTTTTTGTGTTGTACTAACATAGCACGCTCTCCGGCACGTCGTTAAGGCAACATTTGTATGACGCCATTGCAGGCTGGCGCAGGCTGGCCTACTCTGGGGAGAAATACCGTGCACAGGAGTAAACGATGTCGGTCAACAATCCTTTTTTTGAAATTAGCCTGTTGCCTTATCAGGCGCCACGTTTTGATGCGATCAACGACAGCCATTATCGCCCGGCGTTTGATGAAGCAATGCGCCTGAAGCGTGCAGACATTGACGCGATTATCGCGCAGCGCGCCGCGCCGGACTTCGATAACACCGTGCTGGCGCTTGAAAAAAGCGGGGCCATGCTGTCGCGCGTGAGCAGCGTATTCTTCGCCATGACGTCCGCACACACCAACGATTATCTTCAGGCACTGGACGAGCAGTTCTCCACCGAACTGGCCGGGCTGGCGAACGATATCTGGCTAAACGATACGCTTTTCGCCCGCGTGGAAGCCGTCTGGCAGGATCGCGAGGCGCTGGATGCCGAATCCCGCCGACTGACGGAGGAGACGTATCAGCACTTTGTTCTTGCGGGCGCGCGTCTGAACGCCGATGAAAAAGCCGAGCTGAAATCTCTGAATACCGAAGCCGCCACCCTGACCAGCCAGTTCAACCAGCGCCTGCTCGCGGCGAATAAGGCGGGAGGGCTGGTGGTGGACGATGTTCACCAGCTTGACGGGCTCAGTGCGGAGGAGATGGCTGCCGCGGCTCACGCTGCCGCAGAAAAAGGGCTGAAGGAACGCTGGCTGATCCCGCTTTTGAATACCACGCAACAGCCCGCGCTGGCGGCGCTGGCGTTGCGCGAGACCCGTAAAAAGTTGTTCAGCGCGGGCTGGGAACGCACTCAGAAAGGCGACGAAAACGATACGCGCGAGCTGATCCGTCGGCTTACCGCGTTACGGGCAAGACAGGCGCAGCTGCTCGGCTTTGACAACTATGCGAGCTGGAGCATTGCCGATCAAATGGCGAAAACGCCGGAAGCCGCGCTCGAATTCATGCGCGGAATAGTGCCTGCGGCGCGCGGCAGGGCTGCGCTGGAGCAGGCGGATATTCAGAAAGTCATCGACGACGAGCAGGGCGGTTTTACGGTGCAGGCCTGGGACTGGGCGTTTTATGCCGAACGCGTGCGCTCAGCGAAATACGCGCTGGATGAGTCGCAGATCAAACCCTATTTCGCGCTCAATACCGTGCTTGAAGATGGCGTATTCTGGACCGCCACGCAGCTGTTCGGTATCCGTTTTGTCGAGCGTTTCGATATTCCGGTTTATCACCCGGATGTTCGCGTGTGGGAGATTTTCGACCATACGGGTGAAGGCATGGCGCTGTTCTATGGCGACTTTTTCGCGCGTGATTCCAAAGCGGGCGGTGCGTGGATGGGGAATTTTGTTGAGCAGTCTTACGAGTTTGCTGCGCGTCCGGTGATTTATAACGTCTGCAACTATCAAAAACCGGCGAACGGGCAAACCGCGCTGATCTCCTGGGATGATGTGATTACCCTGTTCCACGAGTTTGGCCATACCCTGCATGGTCTGTTTGCCAGCCAGCGCTATGCCACGCTTTCAGGCACCAACACGCCGCGTGATTTCGTTGAATTTCCGTCGCAGATCAATGAACACTGGGCCAGCCATCCGCAGGTGTTTGCGCACTTTGCTCGTCATTATCAAACCGGCGAACCGATGCCGGATGCGCTGCGGGAAAAAATGCTCAATGCGACCCAGTTTAACAAGGGTTATGACATGACGGAGCTATTGAGCGCCGCGCTGCTGGATATGAACTGGCACGGCATTCAGGAGCCCGTTGAAGACGTGGAAGCCTTTGAAGCCGCCGCGTTGAAAAAAGAGGGGTTGGATCTTCCAGCCGTACCGCCGCGCTATCGCAGCAGCTATTTCGCCCATATCTTCGGCGGCGGGTACGCGGCGGGGTATTACGCTTACCTGTGGACGCAAATGCTGGCGGACGATGGCTATCAGTGGTTTGTCGAGCAGGGTGGTTTGACCCGCGAAAACGGACAGACATTCCGCGAGGCGATTTTGTCCCGCGGCAACAGCACTGATCTAGCTGAACTTTACCGGAACTGGCGCGGGCACGATCCGAAGATCGAACCGATGCTGGAGAATCGCGGATTGAGTGCGTAAGGCTTTTTTAGTGTGTAAACAGAACCGGGCGCGAGGCCCGGTTTTTTGTACGCTTTGGTCCGCTTTGTGTCTGAAAGGTACATTGAGACAGGTATAATTACGGGCCATTAGTCGCTGCGATAAAAGAGGGTTACTGAAATAGCATCGCCAGTAACACCAGGAACAGCAGCATGACATAGATTCGTGCGTGCCAAATATCAGGTACAGCAGGTATAACCCGACGGCTAAAAACTATTCCTGCCCAGCCTGTTAGTACCAACATACCTAAAATTTTCAGGTTGATAAAACCGAGAAATCCATTCACAGGAATAGTTTGCCAGCCAATAACTGCATACGTCACGGCACCACATAGCGCGACGGGCAGGGAAAGCGGATTAGAAGCACTAATGCATTCACGCATCGCATAACCATGGCGCCGTAACAGGGGTACCGTCATTACGCTTCCGCCCACGCCAAGCAATGCGGCTATCATACCAATGGTCACTCCGCCGCCCGTTACTACAGGAAATGACAAGCGACGCAGAGAACTTCCTCCGAGAAAACCCTTACGCAACAAACAATCGCTGATTGTTGCCAGCATGTAGAAAATGAACAGCGCGCGAACAACACTCTCACTAAATATTCCTGCCAGACAGGAACCCACGATAGCCCCAATGGCTATAAACCATAGTAACGGGAATAACATTTGCGATGAAAGCTCGCAAGCTCGCCAGTTTCGATAGGTGACCCAGCCCGCGTTAAATATCATCACCGATGTAGAGGTAGCAACCGCGATATGCATGGCGTTTAGTGCCAGTTCGGTCTGCCGTAGCATTAGTTGATAAACGAATGGTACTACGACAAAGCCGCCGCCAAAGCCAAAAAGCACGGTGGTAATACCGGTAGTAAAGCCTGCCAACGCAATGATTGCGATATCATTCAAAATCATACCCTCGACCTGAAAATGATTTCGCAGCTTATACCGGTAGCGTCCTGCTTCCCATTAGCGCCGCGCTCAATTACCTTTGTAAATCGGTCATAAGGAGACGGGTGTGCGCAACGTAAAGATTGAAGAGGTCGAGCAGCTAGATCGTGAAGTGGTAGCGATAGGCAATGACTATGTGCAGGGATTTATGCTGCCACAGCACAAACATCGCCGCGCGCAGCTGCTATATGGCGCGACCGGATTAATGCATGTCATAACCCAGGATGGAGAGTGGATTGTTCCTCCACAACATGCTGTTTGGATCCCACCCGAAACTATGCACGCCGTCAAATTTGTTGGCGTGACTACTCGCAGTCTGTATATAGAACCAGATTTCGTGAATGCCTTCTTAAAATATCCTCGTTGTGAAGTTATTAGCGTATCGCCATTATTACGTCAGCTATTGCTTGAGTCAGTGGATTTACCGCCACTGTATGAAAGCACGCGTGACCGTGCACTGATAAATCTGATGATATTGGAGCTGGCGGCTATGCCGGTTCGCGAATTCGATATTCCGCTGCCGCAACATCCGGCCCTACTGGCTCTTTGTCAGGCGTTTTTACTCAATCCCTCAATCCATGATCCAGCAGAGCGCTGGGCAAATGCGCTGTTCATGAGCGACAGCACCTTTCGTCGCCATTTCCTTACGCAAATGGGCATGTCATTTTCTGTCTGGCGCCAACGAGCATGCGTGGTTAGCGCGCTGGCATTGTTGATAACGGGAAAACCCGTAAATGAAGTAGCCTTGACTCTTGGATACGATAATGCATCATCCTTCGCAACGATGTTCCGCCGTGTCACAGGACAGCCACCTTCGTATTATCACCCGGCATTATTCAAAAAGTTCCACGGGACAGGGCACCGATCATAGCGTCAGCTATGTACCAGCTAAAGACGCTGCCACGTCAAATTCTTTAATTCATGAGAAGGGTTAAGGTGTTAAAATCGTAGGCGTTTTGGATCTTAATACTATTAAATAATGATAAATAAAATACTGGTCAGTGCCTGCCTGATGGGCCTTAAAGTCCGTTATAACGGGAAAGAGAAAGCGCAGATGACTCATCAACTTGCTCGCTGGCAACAGGAGCAGCGCCTGGTGATCCACTGCCCTGAGTTGGCTGCGGGGCTACCTGTTCCGAGACCACCCGCTGAGATTATGTCTGCTGAGGGTAAAGACGTAATGCGTGGACAAGCCAGAATAATTGAAAACACCGGAACAGATGTTACCGGGCATTATCAACTTGCAGCCTGGCTGGCTCTGCGAGCAGCACAAGAAGCAGGATGTACTGCTGCTTTGTTAACTGATGGTAGTCCAACGTGCGGAACTCAGTTTATCTACAACGGTTCTTTCAGTAATCAGCGTAAATCGGGTATGGGAGTGGCAGCGTCATTACTCTCCGAGCATGGTATTGCGGTATTTTCAGAAACTCAGTTTGCGGAGCTTGTGAACTGGATTGAAGAAAGGGAATGAACGATTCTCCAGGATTAACGCCGAGCGGCATTGCTTCCTGGTCATAATGGGTATGCAGCTCATTTTTCCATTTTATGAGCCACCTCGATTAACTCCGCCCCCTGATTCTTCACGTTCCCCACGGCGCGAGTTACAGCATGCCAAATAAACTCGTCGGCAGGTACTGTACCGTCGGCAATGATCTCTTCCGCTTTTTTCCCGCCAACATCCTGTCGCATCCATTCTCTTGCTGCTTCTGGCGACAGAACCAGCGGCCGTCGATCGTGTATATCAATGAGGCCTTTATCCGCAGCAGAGGTCACTATGAGAAATCCCTCGGCTTCATCGCCGCGCTCAAACGGCGTACTGCCGATCGCCGCCATGAATATCGGCTGCCCGTCGGCCCGATGAATAAAATACGGCTGTTTCTTGTCGCCTTCCTTTTTCCATTCGAACCACCCATCGGCAAAGCAGATCGCCCGGCCATGCTGCCAAAGAGGTTTAAACATTCTGCTGGTGGCTGCGGTTTCTACACGCGCGTTAATCAGTGGTGCTTTGTCCCACCATCCAGGCGCGTAGCCCCAGAATACCGGATCGAGGTGCAGTTGTTTGTCACGTTCGCTTAACAGCAGCACTTTGGTACCGGGCGCAACGTTGTAGCGGCCAATGGGTTCAGGGTCATATGCGATATCGCGTTCGCCTTCGTCGGCCAGGTAAGCCAGATATTCTTCACGGGTTTGGGCTTGTGCAAAACGTCCACACATAGAAACCTCCAGTCAGTCAGACTGAAAGTATAGGGCAGGGAGAAAAAGTCGCGCGGGCATGCTTCTGAGATTGAACCGATGCTGGAAAATCGCGGCCTGAATACACAGGGGTATTGTTAGTTGAAAACAGAGCCGGGCTTTGCGCCCGGTTACTCTTGTATCAACCACATATCCGACTCTTCGAACATCTCCTCGAGCATGCGGTTAAGCTTTTCACGGTCGCTTTTGCTGGCGTCGCTGTTCAGGCCGTTCGCTTGCATTGGCTTAACCGTCACGCTGGCATCAGGAAAAATCCGGTGCACGCGTTTTGTCAGCTCGGTCAGGATGATTTCCCTGGCTCCCTCCAGCCCCTGTACGTTTCGCTTGTCATAAACCAGTTCCACAAACATGATTGTTTACCTTATGGATATTACGCATGTGATTCAGCCTGAACGTAAAATACTACTGTATATGGGTACAGTCAAACGGCGTTCAGGCTAAAGCATTGTCCAGAGCAATGCAGACAGCGTTGCCAGTCCGCCCAGAACAACCAGAAACACCGTCACGCCGCGAAGCTCCGCCAGCGAGGGGCGGGTGTATATGAGGTACGCAGGGATAAGGAACAGGATCACCGCGATCAGTGGTCCGCAGAACATTTCAATCAGGCTGAGCACATCCGGATTGGCATAAACAATGCCATAGGTCAGCAGGAACAGCGCCAGAGAGGCCAGCCGCTTGCTGGCGCTGGCCTTTTTGCCGGATACGCTGGCAGCCAGCTGACCAAACGTTTGTGCGACCGACAGGCCTACGCCGAGAAAGGATTTCGTCATACCGATGATAGCGATGAGCGGGGCAATGTGGTAAATCAGGCTGAAATCACCGTTTCCTTTCATCACGGACAGCACATTCAGGTTTTCCGCCTTCGCCCGTACAAAGTTGTCATGCGGGATCCCCAGCACGCAGCTCAGCACGAAAAAGAGGATACTGGCGAAGATGGCTAAATAGGCGATGCGGATCACGAACAGTGCCTTTTTCTCGCCCTCCGCTTTCCTCTCCCGGTAGTAAGAGCTCAGCGGGGAGACCATAGGCGCACAGCAAAACGAGAAGGTAATAAGCGGCAGCGTCAGCCAGATATTTTTCAGCGTTACCGGCAGCGGCGTGGCGTTCATTTCAGCGGCCGTATCGGTCAGGTTAGACAGATGCCATCCCGGGATAAGTGATACGGCGATCAGCAGTACAGATGCCGCGAACGGCAGCGCCAGCGCGCTCATAATGGCCACGACTCTGTCCCGGCCCTTGCTAAGCACCACATAAAGTGCGGCAACCACGATAAACGACAATGGCCCACGGCTGAGGGCGGTAATATGCAGATGCTCCACCAGTAAATTACTCAGCGCATTAATCAGCGCCACCCCGTAAACCAGGGTTACCGGGAAGAAGGTCACACAATAGAACAGGGTGATCAGCTTTTCACCCCGTCCGCTGAAGAAGGAGCCGAAGATCGGCAACGTGCCGTTTTCATTCTTCTCTTCTCGCATATACACACGACAAAGGAGTAAATGGGGGATCAGGGATAACGGCAGCCCCAGCAGGAGCATGACCAGGAAAATAACCGGACCACGGGTGCCGATTTCCACGGGCAGGAACAGCGTTCCCGCCCCGACGGCTGTACCGTAGAGGCCCAGCGTCCAGATGTTATCCTGCCAGTGCCAGTTAGAGCGTGTTGTAATATTAGCTGAGAGAGTGGTGGCTTTATTCATCATATTTACCGCGTTGTTAGAGGAGCGACGACTTATTTAGTTTTTATCTGCCTGTAGTCGTTGCTGCGCCATTACACCACGGGTGGGAGGGGTTTGATTTCGCATACCGTAAACCTTATGTGTATGCCTGCAATAACTATCGTTATTCTTTGACGATGCTTTAACAGGCGGTTAATTAAGAAGGGGATTTGTTAAATTAACGAACAAATAACGACTGACTTTCCCTGCCTGCAAGTCTGTTAATTAAAGAATAAATACCCTGTTTTATTAAGTACCATAAGGCGCCATCATATTGAAGGGGGACTTATTTAATTATTTTATTGGGCGGAGAATTATCCCGTCATGCCTCAAATTAAAAAACAGGATATAGACAATCACGTAACCTGCTCGTAGCTTTCGAACTGTCTTGTAACATAACGCTATCTTTATGGTGGCGAAGGGGCACAAGGCGTCGTATGCCTGCTATTAAACGCCCCATAAAAAAATCCTCTTCTATACTCAGTTACGTTTAGTGAAATATGCCGCCGCTCCACACGTCGCGTTGCCTTAATAGCGGCGGGCAGCAGGGGCATATATCCACGAAAACGCTTTAATAATGGTCAATTTTGCATTTTTAGAGGGGGATTCCTGGTATGTTGCATTCTCAATCCTCGCGGGTCGGTAGCATGTTGCTGCTGCTGACCGCGATAATAGCCTTCGCGGTGGCGCTATACGCCTGGTGGACGCCGCTTACCGGCGTCACTGGCACCATTGGCGCACTGGGCGTGGTCATTGCCAGCGTAGTGCTGGCGATCCTGACCGTTATGCTACGCGCGGCATCGCGTCGCGGGGCGCGCGTTTTCCTGATTATTGTCACCCTGGTGGTGTTGGCGGGTATTGGTTTTGCCGCCGCGCTGCTGCACCAGTACATCATAACGGCAGCCATGGTGGTCGGCCTGATAGGTCTGATTATGCTGAGCAGCCATTCCGCCCGTTACAACCATCGCGTCAGAAGCTGAGGAGCCGCCCGTGCACAACGATAAGCATTATCCCTTCATAAAAGTCAGCATGACGGCGCTGGCGCTGCTGGTCGCTCCGCTCGCGCTACAGGCGCAGGATAAGGCCACTGAGGCCTCTCAGGGGACCCAGGAATCGCTTAACATTGATGCCGCCGATCAGCAGGCACCCGGAACCACAAAAACCACCGACGATGCCTCAACCGGCAGCGGTGACGGAAAGAAAGTCGCCTCGGCCAGCCAGCCCGCGACGCCGCTGGTGCCCGGCACGCCCACCTGGGACAGCTTTCACGGCCAGCTTAACGCGCAGAAATACAGCCCCCTGACCCAAATTACGGCGGATAATGTCGGGAAATTAACGAAAGTCTGGGAATTCCATACCGGCGACGTCTCGGATGGTAAAGGCGATACGCCAGCCACCGTCTGGTCCGCAACGCCCATTTTCGCCAACGATACGCTCTACATTGGCACGCCATTCGATCGCCTGATTGCGCTGGATCCGGGGACGGGTAAAGAGAAGTGGCACTATGACACGAAATCGTCGCGCAAGGCGCTGACCCAGCCGGTGCTGAAAAACCGCGGCGTTTCCTACTGGCAGGCCAAAAATCCGGTGAGCGGAGAGGCATGCCAGAAGATGGTTTATATGGGCACCGTTGACGGCAAGCTCTTTGCGCTGGACGCCGATTCAGGCAAACCTTGCAGCGGCTTTGCGAATAACGGCGTGTTAGATCTGAACCAGTGGAATACCGTTAACGCGAAGTATCCGCTCTCTGTCCTGCAACCGCCAACCGTTGTCGGCAACCATCTGCTGGTGGGCTGGGCCGGGAAGGACTGGGCCTATGCCGAAGCCCCTCCGGGCACCGTATTTTCAGTCAACGCCCAGACCGGTAAGCTTGAATGGACCTTTGAGGCGATCCCGGCAGAGATCCGCAAGCGTACCGGTACCGCCAACGTCTGGACGCACATGTCCGCCGATGAGGCCAACGGGCTGGTCTATCTCCCGGTTTCATCGCCATCTCCCAACTATTGGGGCGGCAACCGCGTGGACGCTATTCCGCTTGGCACCTCGACCACCGCGCTGGACATCAACACCGGTAAAGTGGTCTGGTCCCGTCAATGGGTACACCACGACGTCTGGGATTACGATATTAACTCCGCCCCGACGCTGATGGACATCACCGTAGACGGCAAGCAGATCCCGGCGCTGATTCAGGCCACCAAGCAGGGTTTCCTGTTCGTGGTTAACCGCCTGACGGGGGAGGACGTATGGCCAATCGAAGAACGTCCGGTTCCGCAGGGTGATGGTTCGGTTCAGGGTGAAGTTCTCTCGCCCACGCAGCCGTTCCCGACCAAACCCGCGCCGCTGCTCGACCAGTCGAAAAAACCGGAAATCTGGAAGCTGGCGGATATCGTCGGTGGCGGCCAGTGCTCCCGTCTGTGGGATAACCTGACCTATAAGGGAATGTATACTCCGCCGACCACAAAGGGCGAAGGCACGCTAACCTATCCTGATAGCGCTGGCGGCGTACAGTGGGGTGGGGTGGCGTTCGATCCGCAAAAACAGATCGCCATCGTCAACACCTCGCATATCGTCCAGTACGTGAAGCTCTACAGCCGCGAAGATTACGATAACGCAGACAAAGACTCAGGTAACGAAAGCGGCTTTGCCCCTCAGGAAGGCGCCCCGTACGGTATGCGTCTGCTGGTGGCGAGCAACTGGCTGGGCATGCCGTGCTGGCAGCCGCCGTTTGGCGAAATCGTGGCGCTGGACATGCATACGGGCGATGTGAAATGGCGTCGTCCGGTTGGCGCCTCCCAGCAGTATGGCTTCTTCATGCCGGAGAGCTGGGGTTCACCTACCATTGGTGGCCCGGCAGTGACGGCGGGTGGCGTGATCTTCATCGGTGCTTCAATGGATGCCAAAGTGCGTGCCTACTCGGTCGAGAGCGGTGAAGAGCTGTGGTCCGATCAGGCAGAAGCGCCGGCAGTAGCGAACCCGTCAGTCTATGAATATAAAGGTCGCCAGTATGTGGCCTTCGTGGCAGGCGGGAATACGATCCTGAAGGATCAGGTGGGCGATCAGGTGGTGGTCTACGCCTTGCCGGAATAATTCATCAGGAAGGGGAAATAAGCGTGGGGCCTGCGGGCCCCACTTTGTTTTGCAATTGTCGTTTTACCGACGCGTTATTTATCGGCTGATGCGCCGGAGTGGGTTGACATCTGCTCGGCGGACTTCAGATGCTGCTCAACGACGGGCGTGTGCTCGTTGGCCAGAGCCTTCACATCCGGATCGTCGATTTTACTGGCGTCGCTCTTAAGCTTCGACAGCACCTTCTCGTGGTCCTTCACGCCAGCATATTCCATATACATTTTGTCAAAAGCGTCACCACGCTGGTTTTCCAGCCTTGAGTTCAGGGCTTTATGCGCGGCGTCTGGTTCGGTCGGCAGCTCCACGCCCTTTTTCTGGGCAACGGTCTGGACTTTGGTCAGCGCGGCGCCGTGATCGTCGACCATTTTCTGAGCGAATGTTTTCACTTCACTGCTTTGGGCCTTGTCCAGGGCGAGCCTGGCGGCGGCGACTTCGTTGATATTGGCCTGCGCCATGTCCTTCAACGCTTTCTCGTCGCCGGAGCTGAGTCTGGCGTCCGGTTGAGCCTTGCCCGCAGTTTGAGTTTGTGCGGCGCTTGTCGTCTGGGCTTGTACGCCAACGGTGCTGAACATTGCTGCAACTGCTGATACGGCTAGCAGCCTTTTCAGGGTTTTACTCGTGTGCATATTGTTCTCCTGATGGTCATGGTACAGGTAAGTTTCGGTTGCTTCAGGCGCAACCGGACAGATAAATGCTCACTACAAGGGTCAGTATAGTAGATGAAACTGCTGCACCCGCCGTTCAGGTCAGTGATGGCTGGTCGTGATGCTCAATTCTTCTACAATATTGATACGGATCATTTACATATTTGGTGCTAATGTTAAATATATAGATTCATCAACAGGAGGAATGATATGAAAAAAGCACTATTAGGGAGTGTATTGGCTTTAACAGTAGCAAGCTTCGGCGCATCTGCGGCAGATATGATTTCCAAGGATGAAGCGCACCACTTCAAACTTGAATACCTTGGTAATGTATCTGTAGGGGCTTCAGGTGGACAAATTTCTTCACCTTCAGATCTTCATCAAAAACTCTCAAAACTGGCAGACGAGAAGGGCGGGAAATACTACGTCATTATCGCTGCCCGCGAGCATGGCCCTAACTTCCAGGCCGTCGCAGAAGTCTTTAAATAATTTTCTCGAATACCACAAAAACCCGCTTCTGGCGGGTTTTTTGTTTACAGACAGCCAAAAAAATGCCCCTGATGCGGGGCAAGTTTAAGTCAAAACTTTTCTTATGTTTATGTGCTCTAAGGCTTCGGGACAATAACAGCTTGTTCAAATAATGCAACATAAATGCATGTTTAAATGTGACGGCTCCATCATGCTGCTCATCTTAAGGTTAATGCAGCATACGTAACGTAGATAGTCTACGCTTTACATAGGGTTATGGTTAAAACCATTTAGAGAATGGATACAGTTAACGGTCGTAAGAGGTAAAGATGAAAGTTGACGCACTGACACAAAAGGCAGAGGAAGAGATTTCAGCGCTTATAGCCAAAAAAATTGCAGAGTTACGAAAAAAAACAGGGCAGGAAGTTTCTGAAATAGAGTTTATCGCTCGTGAGGCCATGACGGGCCTCGAGGGGTATGAAGTAAAAATCAAACTCCTGTAAGCGTTTCTTCCTGAAATGGTCGCTCAATTCTTGCCGCAAAAGAGAACCGGGCGTGATGCCCGGTTGTATTATGGATAATCATCGTCTTTATGAGCGAATAAATGTCAGTATATCGGCGTTTATGGTATCTGCATGCGTGGTATGCATCCCATGCGGGAAGCCTGGATAAATTTTGAGTTCGCTGTTTGCGAGCAGCTTATCCTGTAGAAGGGCGGCATTTTTATAGGGGACAACCTGATCGTCATCACCCTGCAACACAAGGACGGGAACCGTAATGGCTTTAAGATCGTCCGTCTGGTCGGTCTCTGAAAACGCCTTAATGCCTTCATAGTGGGCTTTGGCGCTACCGATCATTCCCTGACGCCACCAGTTCTGGATTGTGCCCTGCGAAACCTCTGCTCCGTCTCGGTTAAATCCATAGAAAGGACCGCTGGCGACGTCGAGGTAAAACTGGGCGCGGTTAGCGGCCAGCGCCTGGCGGAAGCCGTCAAACACCTCAATGGGCGTTCCGCCGGGGTTCGTGTCTGATTTTACCATCAGCGGAGGAACGGCGCTGACCAGTACCGCTTTGGCCACTCGCCCCTGAGGCTGGCCGTACTTCGCAACGTACCTGGCGACCTGGCCCCCGCCGGTGGAGTGGCCGACGTGCACTGCATTACGCAAATCAAGGCTTTCGACCACGGCCGATGCGTCGGAGGCATAATGATCCATATCATGACCTTCACTTACCTGATCGGAACGACCATGACCACGACGGTCGAGGGCGATGACGCGGAAGCCTTCTGCAAGGAAAAAGAGCATCTGGTTATCCCAGTCATCGGCGCTCAGCGGCCAGCCGTGATGGAAAACGATCGGCTGCGCATCCTTCGGACCCCAGTCTTTGTAATAAATACTGACACCATCTTTCGTTGTTACGAATGCCATATTTCAGACTCCTCTGCTAATGGCAAAAACGTGTGAAGGCTAAGTAAATAGCCCAGCATTTAGGGACGTAATAAAACTGACTTATATTAATCTTATTACTGATATATCCGCTTAAAGTGTAGAAGGGTTCCTGAAAACAGTTATAGATTAAATTTGTATGGTCATTATTTATTTTTAAACGAAATATCCCCTAAACCAGCCGGGGCACTGTGTTATTTTTCTCGCGTGGTGAATCCCCCTGTGCGGAGGGGCTAAACAGCACGTGTAGCTTAGGCAATCAGTAGCGGGTCAAGGTGGCTGACCAACGACTCACCGGGAGGCACCCGGCACCACACATACGTTAAAGCTTGTATCTCGCTGAATTTATTATGGATGGTGTATGAAGTTGGGCTTTTTGGCTGGAGCAGTGCTGGCAACCTGGTTGTCTTTAACCTACCCGACGCAAATGAGAGCTGTTTTTGAACAACTGGTTACGATAGTGCAGCAAATCACGCAGCCTTCATCAGAGTCTCATTCTGATATGGTCACACCGGAACAGTCATATCCTTGATTGTTATATTTACGGTGAACGTTACCCGTCTTAATAGTTAACCTGTGCTTATTTTTCTGATGGGCTTGTTATTGGCCGGGCAGAGGTTACCGCCGCCCGGCCTGACGGTCTTAAACGATCGCGTTAGGGCACGCTTCGCCCTTATCAAGCTGCTGTAAATTCCCCAGCGTGGTTTCCGATATACTAATCAGCGCTTCGGCGGTCAGAAACGCCTGGTGGCCGGTGAACAACACGTTGTGGCAGGCCGACAGGCGACGGAACACGTCATCCTGAATCACGTCGTTAGATTTATCCTCAAAGAACAGGTCGCGTTCGTTCTCATACACATCCATACCCAACGCGCCAATTTTTTGCGTTTTCAGCGCTTCGATAGCGGCCTGAGAGTCGATCAGTCCGCCGCGGCTGGTATTGATGATCATCACGCCGTCTTTCATCTGGTCGAACGCCGACTGGTTAAGCAGGTGATAGTTTTCCGGGGTCAACGGACAGTGCAGGGAGATAACATCAGACTGCGAGAAGAGCGTTTTCAGATCGACATACTCCACGCCCAGCTCCAGCGCAGCGGCGCTAGGGTACGGATCAAACGCCAGCAGGCGCATGCCAAATCCTTTCAGGATGCGAAGGGCGGCCACACCAATTTTGCCGGTACCAATCACGCCTGCGGTTTTACCATACATGGTAAAGCCGGTCAGCCCTTCCAGAGAGAAGTTAGCATCACGGGTACGCTGATAGGCACGGTGAATACGACGGTTGAGCGACATCATCATCCCGACGGCATGTTCAGCCACGGCTTCCGGAGAATAGGCTGGGACGCGAACGACCTTCAGACCCAGCTCTTTGGCGGCATCGAGATCGACGTTGTTAAAGCCTGCGCAGCGCAGGGCAATGTATTTCACGCCCTGTTTTTTCAACTCTTCCAGCACCGGTCGGCTACCGTCGTCGTTAACGAAGATACACACGCCTTCGCAGCCGTGAGCGGTTTTAGCCGTCTTTTCTGTCAGCAGAAAGTCGAAAAATTCAAGATCGAAACCGTACGTCTCGTTAACATGTTGCAGATACTTTTTGTCGTACTGCTTTGTGCTATATACCGCGAGTTTCATAAGACTTTCTCCAGTGATTTTGGAACCACGTTAGCATGTTTAAAATTATCTTACAATTTTTCAAAATTCATTGAAATCAATAAGTTCTATGAATTATTGTAGAGCATCTACTCTTAAAAATGGCATTACCTTCAACTGACTGGCTAAACATGCGACAATGAGCGGCAAGAACGGCTTATTTTTTTCGCAAAATCAGGATATTAACTGCCCATGAAGGGTAAATACAAAGCCGCAATCGCGCTATTACTGCTGCTATTACTCGTGCCGCTGACGCTGCTGATGACGCTCGCCCAGTGGGTACCCACGCTCGCCGGGATCTGGCTCCCTGTTGGAACGCGCATCGCGTTTGAAGAAAGCCCACGGCTCACGCGCCACGCCCTGATCATCCCCGATCTCCGCTATCTGGTAGAAGAGTGCGAAATTGCCCGTGTGGAAAACGTGACCCTGTCACACCCAAGCCGTTGGGATCTGGATATTGGCGCACTTGAACTTAATTCTGTCTGCCTGAGCAAATTACCGCAGTCAGCGTCCTCAACGGTGGCGCCGAAAACGCTGGCGCAGTGGCAGGCCATCCTGCCCAACACCTGGCTGACCATCCACCGCTTTACCCTTTCTCCCTGGCAGCAGTGGGAGGGTGAGCTGCATGCTTCACTCACGCCAGCCCGCCAGGACATCACTTATAACGGCGAGCAGGTGAGCATTAAGGGGCAGTTGCGCGGCCAGACGCTCTCCATCAGCCAGTTCGATGTGCAACTGCCGGATCAGCCGCAGCCCGTGAAGCTGATCGGTGAATTTACCCTGCCGTTGGTACCGGACGGCGTGCCGGTGAAAGGGCATACGGTCGCGACCTTTAACGTGCCACAGTTATCCTCGCTGGTCGATGCCGATCTGGACTGGGAGGACAATCAGGGCCAGCTGGTGGTCATGGCGCGGGACAACCCCGATCCACTGCTCGATTTACCGTGGCAGATCACCGCTCAGCAGTTAACCGTCAGCGACGGACGCTGGAACTGGTCAGCCTCCGGTATGCCGATGAGCGGTCGCGTCGGGCTGAAAGTGGATAACTGGCAGCAGGGGCTAGAGAAAGCCACCTTCACAGGGCGGCTCAACGTGCTGACCCAGGGGGATGCGGGGAAGGGCAACGCGGTGCTGAATATCGGTCCCGGCTCGCTCAGTATGGAAAACAGCGCTATGCCGCTGCACCTGAGCGGGGAAGCCAAGCAAAACGATCTGATCCTGTATGCCAGACTCCCGGCGAAGCTGACCGGCAGCCTTTACGATCCGCAGCTTACGTTTGAACCCGGCGCATTATTGCGCTCGCGCGGGCGCATCATCGACTCGCTGGATATCGATGAGATCCGCTGGCCGCTGGCAGGCGTGAAGCTCACGCAGAAGGGCGTGGACGGCCGCCTGCAAGCCATTCTGCGGGCGCATGAAAACGAGATGGGCGATTTTGAGCTGCATCTGGACGGCCAGGCTAACGACTTTTTACCGGACAACGGTTTGTGGCAGTGGCGCTACTGGGGTAAAGGGAATTTCACGCCGATGAATGCGCGCTGGGATGTCCGGGGAACCGGGGAGTGGCGCGACAACGTTATCGAACTGACCGATCTTTCCACGGGGTTCGACAAATTGCAGTACGGTACGATGCTGGTCAGCAAGCCGCGCCTGGTGCTGGATCACCCGGTGCGCTGGTCGCGGGACCCGGATAACCCCACCTTTAGCGGCGCGCTCGCGCTCAATGCCGGGCAAACAAGCTTCTCGGGCGGAAGCGTGCTGCCGCCGTCCGTTTTGACCTTCAGCGTTGACGGGACAGACCCGACGGTGTTCCAGTTTAAAGGGAACCTGCATGCGGACGACATCGGCCCGGTCCAGGTGAATGGACGCTGGGATGGCGAACGCCTTCGCGGTCAGGCCTGGTGGCCAAAACAGTCTCTTACGGTGTTCCAGCCGCTGATCCCGCCAGACTGGAAACTGACCCTGCGCGGCGGCGAAATGTACGCACAGGTGGCTTTCTCAGCGGCCTCCGATCAGGGGTTTGAGGCCGGGGGGCACGGGGTGCTGAAAGCGGGCAGCGCGTGGATGCCGGATAACGAAATCAACGGCGTTGATTTTGTTCTGCCGTTCCGCTTAAGCCAGGGTACCTGGTCGCTGGGCACGCGCGGGCCGGTAACGTTACGAATCGACGAGGTAAAAAACCTGGTCACAGCCCGAAATATCACCGCGGATCTCCAGGGCGATTATCCCTGGACCGAAGCGAACCCGCTCCTGCTCACCAACGTGAAGGTGGAAGCGCTCGGCGGGAAAATCACCATGCAGCAGTTGAGAATGCCGCAGCACGATCCGGCTTTACTACGCGTGGATAATATTTCCTCCAGCGAACTGATAAGCGCGGTGAATCCGAAGCAGTTTGCCATGTCCGGCCCGGTGAGCGGCGCGCTGCCGTTCTGGCTGGACAATGAAAAATGGATCATTAAAGATGGCTGGCTGACCAACCCGGGGCCGATGACGCTGCGCATCGACCAGGACACGGCGGATGCCATTGTGAAAGACAACGTGGTTGCCGGGGCGGCGATCAACTGGCTCCGCTATATGGAAATTTCGCAGTCGTGGACAAAACTCAATGTGGATAATCTGGGTGTGTTAACCATGCAGGCGGCCATTAAAGGCACCAGCCGCGTCGAGGGCAAAAGCAGTTTCGTAAACCTGAATTACACCCATGAAGAGAACATTTTTACCCTCTGGCGCAGCCTGCGCTTTGGGGACAATCTGCAAACATGGTTTGAGCAACATGCGGCGATACCCCTTCTCCGCGGTTCGACAGGCAAGGAAAGTGAGGAACAACAATGAAAAAGAGGGCTGGTGTACTCACCGTGGCCGTCGTCGCGCTGCTGTCAGGCTGCACGCCGCGCATTGAAGTGGCGGCGCCCAAAGAGCCGATCACTATCAACATGAACGTGAAAATTGAGCATGAAATCCATATCAAGGTGGATAAAGACGTTGAAGCCCTGCTGAAATCCCGCAGCGATCTGTTCTGAGGATGCCATGAAACGATTAGCTCTGATGTTACTGGCGCTGGGGATGAACGTTCACGCCGCCACGCTTACGCTCAACGATGCACGTGTCCAGGGGCGCGTAGGGGAAACCCTGAGCGGCTATCTTGCGCCCGTTCAGCACGACGCTGAAACCCTGGCGCTGGTGAGCCGTATCAACGCCGCACGCACGGAAAGTTACCAGCAGTTAGCTGACAGCAATAATTTGCCCGTCGACGAAGTGGCGAAAATGGCGGGACAAAAGCTGGTGGCGCGCGCCCAGCCGGGTGAATACGTGAAGGGGATTAACGGCAAGTGGCTAAAAAAGTAACTAACGGTAACGCTTACGGTATTCGCCCGGCGAAACCCCGAAACGCTGTTTAAAGGCGGTGGAAAAATGGCTATGGTCGGTAAAGCCCCAGCTGTAGCCAATGCCCGCCAGCTTTTCGTCATCGCTGATGGAACGCAGCGCCTGAGCGCATAAATCGAGGCGACGGTTCTTAATATACTGCGCCACCACCAGCCCTTTCCCGGCAAACATGCGGTACAAGCTCCGCACGGACATGCCGCTCTCTGAAGCTATCCACTCCGGTCTTAACGCCTCTGACTGAATATGATCATCAATCAGGGACAGAACGTGGCGGAACTGACGCTCCTTGCGCGGCAGCACCTCGTGTTGCTGCTGGAAGGCCGGACGCAGCAGACACACCATCGCCTCCAGCGCCGCTTCGCTTTCGCTGGCGCTGAGATCGGCATTGCCCATGCTCTCCTGTAGCAGCCGGTAGCTCAGCTGTACGGTAGGCAGACTGCGGGAGAGGGGCAGCGCGCACCTCACTTCCTGAAAACGCGCGTGTTGCTCAATGATTTGTCGCGGGAGCAGCAGCGAAATCTGGCGGGAACGCTCCTGCCAGTAAATGGAGCACGGGCGGGAGGCGTCAATCAGCGTGATATCCCCGGCTTTCAGCATCGCGCGCTGGTTGTCCTGTTCGATTCCGGCGCTGCCTTCCAGCTGAAACACGGTGTAGAACCAGGCGTCGTTGCCGTTTTTGATCTCCTGACGGGTGCGAAAAAGGTTAACGCCTGCGGCGGTCACCGTGCTCAGCTTCAGACTTTGGGTATAGCTGGTTTCCAGTTCGCCGAGAAACGCCCCCTCTAACGGACGTGCCGCAAAGCGCCCACAAACCTGGTTAATTTGCGCCAGCCACTGCTGAAAATTGTCCTGTTCGCTTGCACACGCCATTGATGTTCTCGCTGCACCGTCACTGTTTTCGCATTGTTGCATTTATGTTGCATTTTGTCAGGGCTACGAGGCTGACTATAGGAAAGAACACTCAACGGTTACAGCGATATAAGTGGGAATTATCACGATTTGCGGAGCCTGTCACAGCTGACAAAGCGAATGTCACACAGACAAAAGCAGGAATGCGATTCCCCTCTTAGACTGCATACACACCCTGCGAAGCATAACGAAGGAGTATCCTATGTCCGAATCACACGTCGCCATCCTGCCAGGCGTGCAGCAGTTTTTAGATCGCCAGCACGGCCTGTGGATTGAAGGGCGTCAGGCGGCATCCGACAGCGAAAAGCGTCTGAACGTCTACAACCCGGCGACCGGAGAGGTTATTGCCTCCACCGCCGATGCCAGCGTCGATGATGTCGATCGTGCGGTGATGTCTGGCTGGCGCGCCTTTGTCGCCCGAAGCTGGGCAGGGCGTCTGCCGGCAGAGCGGGAACGCATCCTGCTGCGGTTTGCCGATTTGGTGGAACAGCATGGCGAAGAGCTGGCACAGCTCGAAACCCTGGAGCAGGGGAAATCCATTAACATCTCCCGCGCCTTCGAGGTGGGATGCACCCTGAACTGGATGCGCTACACGGCAGGGCTGACCACCAAAATTGCCGGTAAAACCCTCGATCTCTCGATTCCACTGCCGCAGGGCGCGCGTTATCAGGCGTGGACGCGTAAAGAGCCGGTGGGAGTCGTGGCGGGGATTGTGCCGTGGAACTTCCCGCTGATGATTGGCATGTGGAAAGTAATGCCCGCGCTGGCGGCAGGTTGCTCCATCGTGATCAAACCCTCGGAAACCACGCCGCTCACCCTGTTACGGGTGGCGGAACTGGCGAGCGAGGCGGGGATCCCGGATGGCGTGTTCAACGTGGTGACCGGTAGTGGCGCCGTCTGTGGCGCGGCGCTAACCTCGCACCCGCGCATTGCCAAAGTAAGCTTTACCGGTTCGACGGCGACGGGCAAGCAGATTGCCCGCGTGGCTGCGGATACGCTAACGGGCGTGACGCTGGAGCTGGGCGGCAAAAACCCGGCCATCGTGCTGAAAGACGCCGATCCGGCGTGGGTAATTGAAGGGCTGATGACCGGCAGCTTCCTGAATCAGGGGCAGGTCTGCGCGGCCAGCTCGCGTATTTATATTGAGGCTCCGCTGTTCGACACGCTGGTCAGCGGCTTTGAACAGGCCGTGAAATCTCTGAGCGTCGGGCCGGGCATGTCGCCGGATGCGTTTATCAACCCGCTGGTGTCGCGCGCCCATTGCGATAAGGTTCAGGCGTTCCTGGATGAGGCGAAGGCGCACAATGCGGAGCTGATCGCCGGGAACCGGGGGCCAGACGGCAAAGGCTATTACGTTTCGCCAACGCTGGTGGTCAACCCGGATAATCATCTGCGACTGACGCGTGAAGAGGTCTTCGGGCCGGTGGTGAACCTGGTTCGTGTGGACGACGGGGAAGAGGCGCTTCAGCTGGCGAACGACACTGAATACGGCTTAACGGCCAGCGTCTGGACGCAGAATATCAGTAAAGCGCTAGCGTATACCGACAGGTTACAGGCAGGAACCGTGTGGGTGAACAGCCACACGCTGATAGACGCCAACCTGCCGTTCGGCGGCATGAAGCAGTCTGGCACCGGGCGCGATTTCGGCCCCGACTGGCTGGATGGCTGGTGTGAAACCAAGTCGGTGTGTGTGCGGTATTAATAAAACGCCGGGTAAGGCGAAGCCGGCACCCGGCATTATTTAACGCGACCACCTATCCCGCCCGGACTCCTTCGCCCGATACAACGCTGCATCGGCGCGGGCGATGATTTCCGGGCCGGCCAGTCCTGGGGTATAGCCGGCAATGCCCATACTCACCGTCACACATTCACTCACCTTCGACGCGCTGTGCGCAATGGCTGCGGTGCGCAGGCCAGCCTGGATCCGCGCGGCGACTTTCTCAGCAACGCTTTCTTCACAGTCAAAGAGGATCACGACGAACTCCTCACCACCGTAGCGCGAAACCACATCCTCTGGCGTGCGCACCGAGGTGTTCAGCACCTCTGCCACCCTCGCGAGACACGCGTCTCCTGCCTGGTGACCATAGGTGTCGTTATACAGTTTGAAGTAATCGACATCCAGCATCAGCACCGCGAAGCGTTTGCCTTGCTCCACGGCGTTTTCCAGCACCAGCTCCATCGCCCGCCGGTTGGCCGTTTTCGTCAGCGGATCCTGATGGGCCAGCGCATCCAGCCGCGAAATTAAACGCTGATTCTGCTGGTTGCGACGCCACGCCTCTTCAAACCAGCTCAACAGGATATAGCGCCCGCACACGAGAATGAAGGTGAACACCACCCACAGCCCGGCGAAGCGATAATTAATTTCCTGATTCAGCAGCATGCTGGCAACGGGCAGGCTTATCCATAGCGGAACGGTGAAGCAGAGCAGTGCCACCGGGTGAAAATAGAGCGCGGTCATACCGGCCATCAGCAGGGTAACGAATATCGGCCAGGGATGAGGAAGCTGTATCACGTTGATAAACCAGTAACAACTTATCGACCATAGCAGGCTACACATTAACAGCACCGCGCTGACGCCGCGGATGTGGCGCCAGGCCATTATTACCAGCGCCACGGAAAGGATGACTACCCCCAGCATGGAGGCGTCTATCATCTGCCGCAGAGGCGGGCTGATGTGCAGGAGGGCATCGATATGGCCGAAAAGCGAATTGCGCAGCAGGACCATAAGGGCAAAGCTGGCATTCACAAAGGCGAGCCACGGCAGGTTCACGGCCAGCCCGTGAACAACCATTGATTTACGGGTAGGCCATGTCGCGGGTTCGGGTGTGGCTGGATGTCTTTTTTCCATTGAAGAGAATTTTCCTTGAGCGGGCGGAACCTCCGCCCGCGAGTGCTGCCTTTACGGGGTCACAATGTTAAACCAGAATTCAAATTTATCCATGTAACCGAGCATGGCATCGAGTTTTGCGGCATCGCCGGTCACTTTGATATCGCCATTATCCTGCGCCTGTCTAAGCGTCACTTCTTTCAGGATGATTTTATTCAGCGTATCGCGGTTGAGGGTCACGGTCGCGTCAGCGTCTTTCGCTTCGGCGTTCGCCGTGTGGTTCAGCACGCCATTTTCCAGTTCCAGCTTGTATTTACCGCCGTCGCTGCCGAGGTCGATGTTAAACACCGATTTTGCATCCGCCGCTTTTTCACCGTTAATGTGCACCGCCAGATAGTCAAAGAACATTTCTGGCGTCATCGCGCGCACGGTGTCCGGGCTGGCGGTGTTCGGGGTCGGTCCTTTCACCACGCCGTTACGCAGCTCCTGGGCGCCGGTCAGGTAGAAGTTACGCCACGGGCCTGATTCAGCCTGATAACCCAGCTGCTCCAGCGCATCCGCTTCCAGGTTTCGCGCGGCCTGATTATTTGGATCGGCAAAGACCACTTTGCTGACCACCTGAGCCACCCAGCGGTAGTTCCCCTGGTCAAAGTCGGTTTTCGCTTTGCTCAGGATGGCATCCGCGCCTCCCATATACTCCACAAATTTCTTCGCGGCTTCTTCAGGCGGCAGTTCATCCAGGGTCGCGGGGTTGCCGTCAAACCAGCCTAAATAGAGCACGTAGGTGGCTTTGACGTCATGGCTGACTGAACCGTAATAGCCTCGGTTGGCCCAGGTATTGGCCAGGGAGTTCGGCAGCTTGAAGTTGGCGGCGATCTCGTCACGCGTCAGCCCTTCATTCGCCATGCGCAGGGTCTGGTCGTTAATGTAGCGATACAGGTCGCGCTGGCTTTTCAGCAGGTTAACCACATTCTCGTTGCCCCAGGTCGGCCAGTGGTGCTGCGCCATGATAACTTCGGCCTTATCACCCCAGCGTACAATTGCCTGGTTGATGTATTTCGACCATGGCAGCGGTTCACGAATTTTCGCACCGCGCAGGGAGTAGGTGTTGTGAAGGGTATGGGTGACATCTTCCGCAGACTCGATCAGCTTTTTCTCTTCGATATACCAGAGCATCTCAGAAGGCGCTTCCGATCCCGGCGCGAGCATAAAATCATAGGTCAGGCCGTCGATCACCTCTTTCTGACCATCTTTCTCGATGATATTGGTCGGTGCGATCAGGGTCACCGTCCCGGCGGAGGTGGTGGTGCCGAGACCCGCGCCGACCTGGCCCTTCGCATCCGGCTTCAGCAGGTTGCCGTACATATAGCTGGCGCGGCGGCTCATGACGTTACCCGCCATGATATTCTCCGCGACGGCGGCCTCCATAAATCCGGCGGGCGCGTAGACTTTCACCTTGCCGGACTTCACATCTGCTTCATCCACCACGCCGCGCACGCCGCCATAGTGGTCAACGTGGCTGTGGGTGTAAATAACGGCGACCACAGGCTTGTTACCGCGATTTTTATAGTAAAGATCCATCCCGACTTTGGCCGTTTCTGCCGACACCAGCGGGTCGACCACGGTAATGCCTTCTTTACCTTCAATAATAGTCATGTTTGACAGGTCGAGGTTACGGATCTGGTAGACGCCTTCGGTCACTTCAAACAGACCGCTGATGTTGATCAGCTGGGACTGACGCCATAAGCTCGGGTTAACCGAGTCGGGCGCCTTATCGCCTTCTTTGATAAAAGCGTACTGCTGAGGATCCCAGACGGTGTTGCCTTGCTCCCCTTTGATAATTTCCTGAGGCAGCGGGGCAATAAACCCTTTGTGGGCGTTGGTAAAATCGGTGTTATCGGAGAAAGGAAGCTGGTTGAAGAGTGCGTTGTTGGCCTGTTGCGTTGCTGCGCTGGCATCCTTAGGTGCTTCTGCGGCCCAGGCGGAACTGGTAGAAATAAAACATCCCGCCAGCGCGAGACTCCTGACGATCTCATTGATTCTCATCCTAAAACCTCTCAGTAAACTGTGACGTTGTTTGTGGAGACTTCGAATCCTGGTGAAAGTGTGTCAAGAAATGCAAAAGGATTAAGCGAGGTAACAATAACTATAATCGGGGAGAGTAATTCAGCAAGTAAGCGGATGAAAAACCGGGCATTACGCCCGGTCGGTGGGTTATTTCTGCTCTTTTTTCTTGCCGAGCGTTGGCGTCTCGTCAAAGAAATTCCACGGCTTGAGCAACGTGTGCACCCATTCCGTCGGCATTATTGGCCACTCCTCGGCACGGGCGACATGGGTGGTGCCGGTGGTCATCCAGATGACGTTATCCTGGTCGTTCAGCGACTCGTTATCTTTGCTGTACTGGCCGAGGCCGGTATCGTGCGTGGAACGGTTCGGGTATTTTCCCTCCGGGTACATCTCGTCGGGATGGTAACGCGTTACCCACAGTTGTTTATCCATAAAGCTCAGGCGGTGATAAATCCACTCGTCCGGGGCAAACTTCGCGCCGGACGCTACCGGGTGTGTACCGCCCGCGTAAGGGATGATCTGATATGAGACCGGGTTGCCCATGCGGTTCTCTTTGCTGGTATTGCTCAGCAGGCGGATGGTGCCCGGGTCAAACTTCTGCGCCGCCTGCTGTTCGGTATCAATATCATACTGATTAACCTGCATGGTGCTGGTGCGCGGTCCGCCAGCGGTGTTCGGTTTGACGTCCGGATCCATGGCCACCAGCTTATTGTTGATGCCGTCCACGTCCATATCCAGACGGAAGTTGTAGATGTGCTGGTGGGTGGTACCGACAATATTATGGTCGATCAGCGTTCCGTATCGGGTGTCATCCTTCGCGGTGACATCATGCATGGTTTTCGTCTGCACGCCTTTCACCGCTTCAATGCCCGTAGCCCCTGCATCAATGCCGATAGTGCCGTTTTCGTGGAATACCCAGTCGAAGATGTAATCGTAGTTACCCACGGTGCTGACCCAGCGCACCACCAGCTCGCGGCGTTCGGTGCTGACGTTGGGTTTTCCTAATTCCTGATGCTTATATTCCGGCCCGGCGTAACGCTCGAAAATGGCGATCGCCCGGGGGATCTCCATTGGCGCGCCGGTGTAATCCGGGATGGTTTCGTTGAGCATCACGGCGTTAGACGGAACATCCTTGCCGCGCACGAGCGGGGAGGTCAGGGTACCCATGCCGTAATCGCCGGAGTCCAGGTAGGCTTTAAAGTACCAGCCGATATCCGGGTCGCCGTACGGCACAATCATGCCGCCGAGCGACCCCTGATACATCACCTGTCGCTTTTTGCCGTTGTCGTTATAGGTCACGGTGGAGATTATCGGGCCGACGCGTGAGTCCAGGCTCAGATGAAAATCCCAGTTCTGCCAGTGCACCCTATCCCCGGTGATGGTGTAGTTCTTGCCTTCCGGCTCGATAATCTCCAGCGGTTTTTTCACCGTTTCAACGCGGTCACGGCCATCATAAGGGCGCGGCGTGAGCGGCACCGGCACGACCGGGCCTTCCTCAATCTTCTGGATTTTCTTCTGCTCGAGATCCACCACCGCAACCAGGTTTTCGATCGGGTGCGCCCAGTAGTTACCGTCGCCCACGTCGAGATAGCTGATCACTTTCAGCAGGCGGTCTTCCTGTTTCAGCCCATCCTTGCCGTCAAAAAAGCCGACGGTAAGCGGGGTGGTGATCACTTTCTTCGGGTCGGTAATGCCGCGCTTTTTCAGCACGGCGGCAAATTCCGGGCTTTCATTGATGATCTGCTGCACGGTATTGAAGTCATCCAGCAGTACCATGCCGTGCGCGTCTTTTATCGGCTCCCAGCGGAGGATCTTTTTCTCCTTCAGATCCACCCGGCTTTCGATGATGTGTTTACCATCAAGCATGATGATATTGGCCTGACGGGGCGCATCCACCGCCGTGCCGTTAAGCACAAAGTCCCAGACTTTGGCCTTTTCTGGCTCCGCCAGCGCAATCTGGGTAAAGCGGGTATTGGGTTTAAAATCCGCTGAGGCTTTCACGATTGCTACGGCCTGGTTGATTTCATCAGCCGTCAGCGCGTTTAACGGGTGGGGGCTTTTTTCAACCTGGAATGTCTGATCAAGATCGGACTGAAAGACATCGTTGATAAAGGTCTCCGGGATAAACGCCTTATTGTTCTTCATCACCACGGGCACCTGGAGCGTCAGCGGTTTGCCGTTAACGATGGCGGTATTTGCGCCGGGTTTGACCTTCACAAAGGCACCGTCTTTGACGATGGTGAACATCTGGGCGTAATCATCCCACTGCACGTCCGCGCCAAACGCCTGAAGCGTTTTGTCCATCGGGACCATATGCGCCTCGCTGCCGTGAGCGTAAACAGGGGATTGCCAGGCGCAACAGAGCGCAACGGCCATGGCCAGTGCCGTTCTACGGGCAGAAAAAGAAGAATTGCTTCCCATCGCAGACCTCATCTTGTTGTGTTTATTGTGTTGTGTCAGCGTTATCCTGACAGGCGCGCACGAAAAGCGTTTGCCTGCATCTGCCAGGTTGTTTGTCAGTCTTGCCAGGTTAAAAAAGAGCGGGGGTGCATCACACCCCCATGGCCGATAAAGTGCGCTTCAGTAAGGCGAGCTAACGAGATGCGTGCGGACATCAAAACCTACCGTCGTGAACGAATAAACCGTACCGCGAACGCGAAGATAAATGTCTCCATTTTTAATTGCCACTGAAGCTTTATCATCATCGGTGATCATGACGGGATTGATATTCTTAATGTTAGACATGAATTCTTCCGGACTTCTTTTCGCATCAAAGAGATAAATATGATACCTGTTTTTAGACAGTGAGCCCGTCTCAACCTGGGTGATGTTAAGAGTTAAACGATCGTTAACCTTGATTTTTTCCTGCAAATTTTCATACACGGTAAAAAGATCGCGGAAAGGGTATGCAATGAATATGAGAAAAATAAAGATAATAATTCCAGCTCGCCAGTTAAAAACCCGAACGTCGCGCATAATCTATTCCTGCCCTTATCCATAACTGATCGACTGGATCATCACCGTAATTATTATTGTTCTGGAATTTTGCAAATTCGGCAGGATCAATTAGGAGGCGAAGATTGTGTGTAAAGCCGGTGACTTCTATGCTTCCCTCACGGTAACGAACATCCACCGAGCCTGTAATTTTTGACCCACCATCGTCAGTTAAGAAAAGGTAAACAGGAATTGCCATAGTCTGTTAATCATCCATGTAATTTAACGTGGTGATATTCCCGGCGATAAATAATAACCATGCTAACTATTTGGTCAACTTGCTTAGTGTTTCCGGTTGTAACTTATCCAAACCAGGCAGACTGGATGGTTCGATCAATCAAAGCCATCCAGTCCCTGTTTTACCTTCCGCTTATTTTGATGCGCTCAAACACTCGAGGCAGCAAGGTTAATGCCATTGCATTGATTAAAAGTCACCCTGCTGGCGCGCCACCAGCGTCAGGATGGAGTAGAGCGCCACGGCCTGCTGGTGCTGGTTGAAGATCTCCACAGCCCATTCCACCACGCCGGTGGGTTTTTCCTCGGCAGTGCGCTGTTTCTTCAGCGTTTTACGTTTACAGGTCAGGCGCACCTGAATGGTATCATCCGGCTTGACCGGCTCGATAAAGCGCAGGTTTTCCATGCCGTAGTTGGCAATAACCGGCCCAACCCCGGCATCGACAAACAGCCCCGCCGCGGCGGAAATCAAGAAATAACCGTGTACCACGCGCTCACCAAAAATCGACTCCGCCGCGCCAATTTTGTCCATATGGGCGTAGAAATGATCCCCGCTCAGGCAGGCAAAATTCACGATATCCGCTTCCGTCAGGGTACGACGCGGGGTCAGCAGGCTGTCGCCCGGCTGTAACTCCTCGAAGTATTTACGGAACGGATGAACGCGATCTTCCTGCACCTCCGCGCCACGGACCCACTGTTTACCGATCGCGGCGAGCATGGACGGGCTGCCCTGAATAGCCGTGCGCTGAAGATAGTGCTTCACAGCGCGCAGGCCGCCCAGCTCTTCGCCGCC